>CALJVJ010000260.1 GCA_937974625.1 uncultured Saprospiraceae bacterium | reverse complement strand
CCTGTAGGGGCAATGCCTTGTGCTTGCCCAATTTTAACCGAAAATATTCTTAGACTCGGGCAACCACAAGGGATTGCCCCTACAAAATGTCGTTGAAACTACAGTTTTTTCCATCCGAAAATTTCTCTTAACACCCCTAATGTTAAATAATGAATTTTACTTTTAATTAGTTGTTTATCAATTAATTAAATATTTATTTATTTAAATTCATTAAACAGTTTAAGCTTAGCATGATATTTGTTTTATTGTTCTATGAATTAATACTTTCCATTCCTCCATCACCCCTTTTAATACTAGATTAATTTAATTTTTAATCTAAATCTGTTTGCCCTTCATTCAATAATTGAATTTAACCTCCCTTTTATTACCTCCAATAATATCCCATACTAAACATATACACACAACAACTACCTAGAAAAATAACACTTTTAATAAACCTACTCTATTAAAATGCCCAAGTTGAGAATCATTAACTTATTGACAGTGATACTGGTATTCAGTCTAGTATCTAACCCAGCTTTTGGTGGTAACACACCAACATCCCTTTCTTTTTTTACCCATAAGATTAACTTATTAAAATCCGTTACTTATCAAGAAAAAGATAGACTTGATACTGTAAAATCCGATAAGGTATTTGAAGCGGAATTACTTAGCTATTCACTTGTCGATGAGATTTGTGACAATGGTATAGATGATGATGGGGATGGTATTATAGACATAGATTGTCCTTGTTCTGGAAATGTTATAACTGCTGTTAGCCAAACAAATGTTGGAACTGCTAATGCAAATAATGCTATCGGTTTACCTGATTTGACTTACGCTGATTTGCGACCTAGTGATACCTTAACTTTAGATTTAGGGCAACAAATAGCCGCAGGCGAAATTATTCAAATACACTTAACTAGAGGAAATGATAATGGGCGAGTGAAGATTGCAGGGTCAAATAACCCAACCAGTAATTACGCTGGTACAATAGTATGGGGTAATCCCGCGAATAGTAATACAACCTTGGATGCTACCAAGGCTAAATTAGTATATGAAACAATCGATTACACGGTACCTGCAAGTGGACTTCGATACCTAAGATTTGCCAGAAATGCAGGACAAATTAGAGTGGATGCTGTCCGATATTGTGGAACAGGTGTAGCGACTTGTGACGGTAGCCAAAATATAAATTTTGATACGGCGCCTAATGGAACTGCATTAAGCGCAGGTACTAAACCATTTGAAACTTGGGCTGAATGGGGAGTACATATCACAACTAATGACCCTTCGAGCAAACCACCAATGATTTTCGATTCTAGTAATCCTTCTGGCAATGATGATGATTTAGGAACACCTAATAGTGATTTTGGTGGGCCTGGTCACGGGGCTGGTGGTGAAACTGGAGAAATTGGACAGAATGACAAGGCTTTAGGTAATTTATTAATTATTTCAAAGGATGGTGTTTCTAGTAATCCGAATGATAATGCAAGCGGAGGGACTGTATTTTTCAATTTTGACAATGACGTAGATGTTGCTTCTGTAGAAATAATTGATTTAGATTATGGGAAGACTTTTGGGATGATTAAAGCTTATGATGGAAATGATAATCTAGTCGATGAAAAAAAGGTAATTGCTTATGGAGATAATAGTTATCAAAAAGTAGCTTTGGGGGTTACGGGTGTTAGAAAATTGGAAATTATTATTCCAAACTCCTTCTCTATTGCTTCTTTAAATTTTTGCGACTCAGATATTCCTACGGCTAGTATTGGTGATTTTGTGTGGGACGATGCAAATAGCGATGGGATAGCTACTAATGAAGTTGGAATGGCAAATGTAGCCGTTTCTTTATACGATGATGCGAATCACCTTTTAGCTGAAACAACTACTGATAATACGGGTTTTTATGCTTTTGAAAATTTAGCTACAGGGGACTATTTAATCAGTATCGGTATTCCTGCTGGTTATCATGTCACACATGATTTAGATGGGAATAATAATAACAATTCTGGTGCTTTTTCTTTAAGTGCTGGCGAAAATAAAACAGATGTTGATTTTGGATTAAATGATGGTAGTAGCACACCTCCGCCTGCTACTGGCTGCAGTGGGAATGGAATAGCAGCTACAGGAGCAGTTAGAAATGGTGCAGCTAATAATGCTACTGGCGAAGCGGACGGGCAAACCACAGAGGTTGGTTCGAGTGGTGATTATTTAGTTGTGACTTTGACTGATGAATTGCCTATTGGTACCGAATACACCATTCATATTTCTGGAAGAGGTGGTTCTGCCACTACGGATGTTTTTGAAGCTCCGAATGGCACTAACCTGCCAAGTAGTCAACAATCAAATCCTAGTGGTTTTACCCTAAACGGACAGGCGACTGGTGCGCAGGATGTGATAACTCAAGTGGTGAAAACGGCTAATGTGCCCACCAAATATGTCTATTTTGATAGAGGTAATGGAGATATTGAAATTGATGCTGTTACTTATAATTTAGATTGTGAAGGAGATTGCGTTGGAAGGACTGCTAATGGATTAATTGCCATGTATAATTTTCAAGAAGGTAGCGGCAGTACCGTTACAGATGTCTCAGGTTTTGGGGCTGCGCTTGATTTAACTATTGCTACTCCAGCCAATGTTACTTGGGATAATTCTTGTGGATTAACAGTGAATACCGCTACCGTCATAAAATCGACTGGTGCAGCATCTAAAATAATTGATGCAGTTAAAGTTAGTAATGCTTTAACTATTGAAGCATGGGTCAAACCAGCTAATAATACACAAGCTGGACCAGCCAGAATAGTAACGCTTTCTAACGGAAGTCTTAATCGAAATTTCACCTTAGGTCAAGACGCAGATGATTATGCTGCTCGTGTTAGAACATCTAGTAGCGCAATCAGTAATAATGGTACGCCTGGCGTTAATGGTGGAACTGTTTCTACTTCAGCGGTACAACATGTTGTCTATACTTGGGATGTTAATAATAGTGGAACGGAGAAAATATATGTGGATGGGATAGAAGTATATAGTGGTACGAGAGCTGGGTCAACTAGTAATTGGGATGACACCTACGAATTTGCTATTGCTAATGAAATAAATGCGGATAGGCAATGGCTAGGTGAAATCTATATGATTGCGGTCTATGACAAAGCACTAAGTAACACTGAAGTCACTGGTAATTTTGGAGAAGGAGAATGTTGTGGGGTAGTTCAAGAAATTTGTGACAACGGTATTGATGATGATATGGATGGAGATACAGATTGTGAAGATTCAAGCTGTGGCCTTACTATCGATTTAGGATTGGATAGAGTCCATTGTAATGTTGATTCGGAGCTTATTCCTGTTATTTCTGGCAATACTAATAATGTATCTTATAGTTGGAATAATAACTTGGGTAGTGCAGCTACTCACTCTGTTAATCCTACTGTGACTACTGTTTATAAAGTAACCGTGACCAATGAAAATGGCTGTACTGCTACGGATTCGGTTACCTTAATTATTAATGGTTGTATCGAACTTTGTGACAATGGTATAGATGATGATAATGATGGAAAAATAGATTGTAACGATGAAGACTGCCCTTGCTTTATTGGAGATTCTTGGTCTTTTGGTTGCGATGATAGCCTTAGTGTAGAACTGATTGGTATAGGTAACAAAAATCAACCTTCTGCTACGCTTGATATTACGAATATTGAAAATGTTCAAGCAGTAAAGGTAGAAGCAACTTTTAGTGGAGGTAATAATCCGCCGGATGCCGTTACTTTTACTAGCTCAAATGGAGAATCAATCACGGTAGATAAGGTCTACTTTGATGGACATTCTGGTACTGGCGGAGACCGATATTTCCGTACCAATATGCGTCCTGCTGATTCTTATACTTTAACTTATGGTAGTGATTATGCTGATAATGGAGAATCATTTTTACTGTATGTTTTTAGAAAAGAATCTAGAAATGCTTCTATGGGAGAGTTTGTACACAAGCATTTTTATCGAAGTACAGAGACTTTGACCTTTCCTATTCCAACTAGCCCGGTGCCAAGAGATATTGAAGTTACTGTCCCTCTTTCAGAGTTGACAAATGATGGTAGAGTTGTTTATTTTAGAGCAACTGCTGGTGGCGTTAGTTATCAGTCTACAGTTGATAATTTTAACAAAGGAAATTCTTTATACATTCATCCAATTACTTTAAAAGATGTGCCAGGTGATGCAACGGAAGTAGTGGTGGAAGTCGAATCTCCATTAGTTAATGGTCAATCTTTATATATGTCTGGGGCAGTCTCTGTGAATGTTGATTGTTTTGCCAGTTTATTAGTAGAAAAAACAGTTGATAATGATTGTTCTAGCGCGGGAGAAACAGTTAATTATACTTACACCGTTAGCAATTATGGGACGAGTACCATAAATAATATCACGGCAGTGGATAACCAATTGGGTTACTTAGTTTTAGGAACAACTTCTTTAGCACCGGGTGAATCCACCACTGCTTCTGGAAGCTACCTTATTCAACCATCTGACTTGCCTGGACCTTTACAAAGTGAAGTTACAGTTAGTGGTACGGATGTCGCCACTGGGGCAACTATAACAGATACGGACGAAATTGAAATAAGCTTATTAGATATTGATTTTGACCATACGGCTGATAAATCTGAAGTGAATATTGGAGAAGAAGTTACCTATACTTACACAGTTACTAATAATGGTAGTTCTCCTGTCACTATTTCCGTATTATCTGACGATATTGGAGCTACGGCTAGTGATAGAGTCAATGCTAACTTACAAAGTTTATATACTTTTAAAGAAGGTGCTGGAGCCACTATTTATGATGTGTCAGGAGCAGGGAGCCCTTATAATTTAACCATTCAAGACCCTAATAATATTGCTTGGACAGTGGATGGTATAAATGTATTAGCAGAAACCAAAGCGACCTATACTCCTGAGTCTGATGAATTAAAAATAAAAGATGCTTGTCAAACAAGTACGCAAGTTACCTTAGAGGGATGGGTGAAACCTGCCAATAATACACAAACTGGTCCAGCCAGAATGATAGGCTACACTTGGAGTAGCACAGAATGGAATTACCATTTGAGCCAAAAGGACAATGATTATAGTGCGCGTTTGCGTACTTCTGGACATAATACAAATGAATTGGTTGGTAATGTAAATGCCATTGCCAGTACGCCTGATTGGGCACATGTCGTTTATACTTTTGATGGGACGAATGCTAAAATGTATGTGGATGGAGTAGCTATTAATACTACAGGTGCTGCCACACCAACGGGTGATTTTTCTAATTGGAGTGGAGATTATGTAATTACGCTTTTCAATGAATATGGCGCTAGTAGAAAATGGCTAGGGGAAATGGCTTTGGCAGCAATTTATGACCGTGCTTTGACCCCTGAAGAAATAACTCAAAATTTTGATGCTGGTTATCAAAGCGGTGCAGGATTCTTGGCTGCTGGGGAAACCATGGAAATTACTAAGGTTTATACGATTAAAACAGAAGATGCTCCATCTTTTACCAATCTGCCAGTAATTTCAGGTCGAGGAGTCAACGGTTGTGCCATAGAAATAGGAGAACCATTGACCATTCAAGTGGATGGTGCTACAGAAATTTGTGATAATGGGATTGATGATGATGGCGATGGTTTGACCGATTGTTATGATCCTGATTGTGCTAATGCTGGTTCAGCTATAATTGTAGTTGATGAAAATGACGTAACAAACTCAGAGAATGCACTTGGTACAGCAGATGGTATTTCTGTTCCATTACACGATTTAGTAGACTATATAACACTTGATTTAGGAGTGGTCTTGCCTCAAGGTGCGGCTTATAATATTGTTTGGAAAAGAAAAAATTACGGCAGTACTAATAATAATATTGCTGATATGAAATTAGAGGAGTCTGTGGATAATGTAAATTGGACTACGCATCCAACCAATCCTACCACTACTTCTAAAACTGAATTTATAACAACTACTGTTGCTGCGAATGTGGCTACTAAATATCTTAGAATCAGTACCTTAACGGGCTCAAATGATGACTTAGATTTAGATGCAGTTACCTTTACTTGTTCGGTTGAGGAGATTTGTGACAATAATATTGATGATGATGGCGATGGTTTTGTTGATGAAAATGATGGAGAATGTAAAGATTGTCCTACAGGTTCTATTTTTTATGAAAAATGGACCAACCTTTCAGGAAGTGGAGTAACGGATTTAACGAATGCAGATAGTTATCCTGATATACCAACGGAAACAGGTATTTATACCAGCTTTAAAGGCAATGTAAATGCTGGAGATAATTACGGAACGAGAGTAAGAGGATTTTTACATCCTACAGAATCTGGAAACTATATTTTTACCGTTACTTCCGATGATGCTTCTGAATTGTACTTAAGTACAGATGCTAATCAACAAAATAAAACGAAAATAGCTCAAGTTGGGGGGTGGACTTCTGTTACTCAATTTGATAAATATAGCGAACAGACTTCTACTAGTATCGCCTTAGTAGCAGGGGAAAAATATTATATTGAAATGCTCCATAAAGAAGGTGGCGGTGGAGACCACCTGCAAGTATATTGGCAAACGCCTTCTATTAATAATCGAACGATTATCGATGGTGCTTTCTTATCTCCTTGGAAGTGTGGAACGGAAATTTGTGGCAATAATATTGATGATGATTTTAATGGACTCACGGATTGTGATGACCCTGCTTGTAATAATGGATTAGCGCTTACACCAGCTTTGTCTAAAACAGACCTTTGCAGTGGTGATAATGCCGTGCTTTCTGTTAGTGCGACGGGAGGAGATGGTACTTATATTTTCTCTTGGGACAATGATTTGCCTGATGGAAATAGCCATACCATCAATCCAACAGTCACTACAACCTATAATGTGACCGTGACAGATGGTAGCGGTTGTGTCGCTGTAAATAATATTACTATTACGGTCATGACTTGTTCAGAAATCTGTGATAATGGAATAGATGATGATTTCGATGGATTGACCGATTGTGCTGACCCTGATTGTTCGAATAGTTTAAATGTTACACCAGCAATTACTAAATCAAGTATTTGTAATGGCGACAATGCAGTGCTTTCTGCTAGTGCTACAGGCGGAGATGGTAGTTATACTTTCTCTTGGAACAATAGTTTAGCGGATGGAGAAATCCACACCGTGAATCCTACGACTACGACTACCTATACGGTGGTAGTTATGGATGGAAATGGTTGTACTGCAACAAGTCAAATTACGCTTACAGTAACTACTTGTGCGGAAATTTGTGATAATGGACAAGATGATGATTTTGATGGATTGACCGATTGTGCTGACCCTGATTGTTCGAATAGTTTGACGGTGACCGCGGCTTTAGGAAGTTCATCCATTTGTAATGGTGCAGATGTCCTGCTTTCTGCTAGTGCCACAGGTGGCGATGGCAACTATGTTTATAGTTGGAATCATTCTCTAGCAAATGGTGCTAGCCATACTGTCAACCCTTCTGCTAATACAACTTATACCGTTGTAGTTACTGATGACAATGGTTGTACCGCAACTCACCAAGTAGCATTAACCGTTGAGATTTGTGCTGAAGTTTGCGATAATGGAATAGATGATGATTTAGATGGTGATACGGATGGTGCAGATAGTGATTGTGCTTGTTCCACGAATATGGAAAACTTAGCCTTAGGTAAAACGGCTACTCAATCTTCTAATTATAATGCTGCATCTAATGCTAGTTTAGCCGTAGACGGAAATACGAGTGGTATCTTTGGTGAAGGCTCTGTAACGAGTACTACTTCTAGTCTTCATGCTCAATGGGACTTGGATTTAGGTAGTGTCAAAGAAATTAAGAATATTAGAATTTGGAATAGAACCGATTGTTGTCAAGATAGATTAGCTAACTTTTATGTCTTTGTTTCAGATGTACCATTTACTAATGCAGACCCTGCTATAACCGCAGGAGAAAATGCTGTTTGGAATAATCTGGTAGTAGAGTACCCAACAGAAAATGTGGTGGTTTCTCCTTTTAGAACAGGCCGATATGTAAGAATTCAATTAGCTGGAACTGGATTTTTGAGTTTAGCTGAAGTAGAAGTTATCGGTTGTCAAAATCCAGAAATTTGTGATGATAATATCGATAATGATGAGGATGGATTAATTGATTGTGCGGACCCTGATTGTAGCAATAATATTGGCTTAAATGTCGGAGCTAACAAAACGAATATTTGTAATGGAGATAATGCTACTTTGACGACTAATGCTAGTGGAGGAGATGGAAATTATACCATTAGTTGGGATAATGGATTAGCCAATGGCGAAAGCCATATTGTTAACCCTACTGTCACCACTACTTATACCGCTGTGGTTACGGATGGCAATGGTTGTACTGCTACCAATGCTATAACTATTGTAGTAGATGTTTGTAACGAAATCTGTGGCAATGGACAAGATGATGATTTTGATGGATTGACCGATTGTGATGACCCTGATTGTAATCCTTCAGGTGATAATATTATCCAAGGTTGTATTACCGTTAATTCTTCTGGAGATTTAGGCGATACCAATCCGGGAGATGGAAAATGCCAAACAGTCGATTGTAATTGTACTTTACGTGCAGCTATTGAAGAAGCCAATGCACTTTCAGGTAAAGATACTATCTGCTTTAATATTCCTGAGTCAGATGCAAACTATGATGGAACTAGTTGGAAAATTGTTCCGCCAAGCGTGGTGTATGAAGATTTAGCAGAAGCAGGTGTATTTATTAATGGGTACACTCAATCAGGTAGTAGCCCTGCGAATATAAACGACGCTGCGATTTTAAAAATCGAAGTAAGTGGTGAATTATTACCTGCGGGTACAGCCGTTTTCCAAACAACTGCAGATAATAATAAAATTGCAGGTTTAGTGATTAATGGTGCTGCCGCTTCTACTACTTCAACAGGGATTAGCATCCAGAGTGATAATAATGAGATTGTTGGAAACTTCATTGGAGTAGAGATTGATGCTGCTACTGGTAAGGCGAATGGACTTGGTATAAGCATCTTTAATGGTGTTGGAAATACGATTGGTGGCACAAATGTAGCAGACGCAAATTTAATAGCTTTTAATACTAGCGCAGGTATTGCAGTCTTAGGTGCTAATAGTAATCAAAATTCCCTTTTAAGAAATAGTATTACTAGCAACGGTGGATTGGGAATCGATTTATCTAATACGAGTGTTGATGAAGTTACCCAAAATGATGAAAATGACCAAGATAATGGCGCCAATGAATTATTAAACTTCCCTAAGTTAGAAGGGGCAGCTATTATTGATGGAGATTTATACTACGATTTTGATTTAGATGTGCCTGCTGGCGATTATAGAATTGAATTTTTTAATAATACCAATAGCGACCCTAGTGCTCATGGAGAAGGAGCTATTTATATTGGACATACGAATATTAGTCATGCTGGTAATGGCGTAGAGAAATTCTTTGGCGACTTTACACCAGAAGTAGCTACGCCTGTTGGTATCTATATTACATTGACGGCGACTAAATGTGCCGATGGTACTTGTACTACCTTCGAACAAACTTCTGAGTTTAACGGAATTGTAGTTGCAGAAAGATGTCAACCTTTGACCAATGCTGGAACTATTCTAGGCGATGAAGCGGGTTGTTTACCTGATTTTGACCCGACCACTATTACTTCTGTTTCTGATGGTGCAGGTGGAGAAGGCGGGCCAATCTATTACCAGTGGCAACAATTACCTTCAAATGAAAGCATTTGGACGGATATTGTAGGCGCAACAGCCAATGAATATGACCCGGCAGTATTGACGATTACCACTAAATTTAGAAGACGTGCTATTAGAGGAAAATGCTCTACGCAATGGCTAACTTCTAATGAAATAACTAAGACCGTCTATAATGCGGTAATTGCAGATATCGCCGATGCACCTTCTGGAGAAAACGGCTATTTATGTGGTGCTGCCGCTTATGAATTTGAAGCAGCTGATGCTGGACCTAATGCTAATTATAATTGGTACTTTGGGGAGCATGCCAACCCTACAGAAGCGACAGGAAAAGGACCACATACGGTAGGTTTTTTAACACCAACAGATACTGCTATTTACAATGAAATTATTTTAGAAGTAGACAATGGTATTTGTCTTGATTACGATACGGTTGATTTCAGTATTCATCCTATAATTATTACTACAGATATTTTATCTACTCACCCTGCTGCTTGTGGTAGTGCAGGTGGTACTATCGAAGTGACTGCATCAGGGCAGAAAGGTCTATGTGTGAAAGTAAGTTTAGATGGGGGACAAAACTTCCAACCTGATGGACAATTAGTCTTTACTGATTTACCTGCTGGTACTTATGACATTGTTTTAAGCTACTGTAATGTAGACTGCCCTAATACATATGGATTCGTGACTTTGGTAGAGCCTACTAGTTTGATTGCTGCGGCAGATTTTATTGGCAATGCTTGTCCTGGATATCGTTTAGAGGGTAATGTGGCTTATAATGATAGAAATACTGGAGATGCTATTTATTCTATAGAAAATCTGCCGTCTAAAGGTACAGTGACCATGCAAAACAACGGCGCTTTTGAATATAATTCTAATGTTAATGAATGTGGTATAGACCAATTTACTTACCGTGTTTGTGACCAAAGTACTGAATGTTGTGCGACCGCTATTGCAACCTTAAGCTTTGAAGATACTCAAAAGCCTACCCTTACAAATGTACCTGCAGATTTAACTATTCATTGTGATGAGGAAATTCCTTTAGCACCTTTGGTATCTGCTTTTGATAACTGTCCTTCTATTTCTATTGATAAAACGGAGGTGAGCACCCAAGGTGAAGATGGATGTGCTTTGTTTGATTATGCTTTAACGAGAACTTGGACCGCAACGGATATCTGTGGAAACCAATTTTCTGACCAACAAGTCATCGAAATACGGGATATTACTGCACCAAATATTTATCGAGTATACACCCTCCCGAATGGAAAGAAAATGGTGGCTGGGGTGATGCAAAATGTAACCAATCGTTGGAAGTCTATTCAGTTTCCTATCGATTTCCCTACCACACCAGTTATCCTAACTCAGATGACTACAGGAACGGATAGTTCTGCTACGGTTGTTCGACTGCGAAATACTTCTATTGCTCAATTTGAAATGAAGCTACAAGAAGAAGAAAATAATGATAGATTTCATAATGGAGAAAGTGTTGCTTGGATTGCAATGGAAACTGGGGTTGTTGACTCAGATTACCATTTAGAAGTAGGTCAAGTTTCTGTTTCTGATGCTTTAAGTACCCTCAATTTTAATAGTACTTTTACGGATACACCCGCATTCTTTGCTTCAATTGGCTCTATTTATGAAAGCGACCCCGCATCTGTTCAATGTGAAGATTTGACAGTGAGTCAAGTTAAATTAAATATCCAAGAAGAAACTTCTAAAGATACGGAAACTAGTCATACTGCCGAATCTGTTGCTTATGTAGCAGTAGACCAATTGACCTTTATCAAAAATGATAAGGGAGAAGTTATTGGTGAAACGGGTATGGTTGATATGAACACAGAAGTGATGATTGTTAGTGCTAATAACTATTATTATAATCCTGTTGTCATCGCTAAATACACAGATAATACTTCTAGTGCACCTGCTCATATTATTGCTAGAACCATTAGTAATAATTCTTTCGAATTAGAACTAACTGGATGGGATTACCAAAATGGAGTAACTGCCAATGGCAAAGTTGCTTTGATGATTATTGAAGGAAGTCTGCCTTTAGATATTTCTCCTGCATGCTTAAATGAAGATGATAGCTTAGTCCTAGGAGTAGACATCGTGGCGATTGATAACTGTGATAATAATGTATCAATTGTCTTTAATGAAGCGACTACCTACGATGGCGCTGCTAAATAT
>CALJVJ010000259.1 GCA_937974625.1 uncultured Saprospiraceae bacterium | reverse complement strand
TAGGTTTTTAGCACTCCATTCATATTTATCTAAATGAAAGAAAAGGTTATCTCCTAGCTCTTCTTCTTTTTTTAGTTTACTCGAAATTTCTTTTACATCTAAAGGGGTAAGTCCCTTAAAAAAATCATGCAGCCCTTCTGGTTCGCACCCTTTTTGTAAACAGATTTCCAGAAGCTCATCTAATCCATATTCTGTTATTTTGTAATGACGACGAATTGGAACTAATCGTCTTTCTTTTTCTTGAATAAAGTTATCAATAATTAGTCTACATTCATTATTGAAAATTTCAGTAAGTTCTGCGATACCTTTAATGTTTTCTAGTTCATACCATTTGTCACTTTTATCAAAAGTAAGTCCTTTTAACCTGGAATAATGAGGACTTGTTTTAAGTACTTGTTCTATTCTATGTTGCAGATATAGTAGTTTTTCATTGTATTTTTCAGGATAATCGGGTACGTCCATTAAACTTTTATCAGATGTAAAAGTGAATTCATTTAAACCCAAGAAATGAAAAGGTAAGGAATCTTCTTTTTTATAAATCTGAAGAATCTCAATAAAAATATCTTCAAAACCTAATCTTATTTCTTTATCAAAAGTAGTAAATGGAATTGTAATCATTTTATTATTGTCAAGTTTAAAGTAATCTAATAAGCTTAGATGTTTAATCTAATAGTCAAATAGGATGTTAACTTTAACGAACCTTATAGTTCATCAATTAGGTAATATCCTAGATTACTAATTATTATACTAATTGGTATAAGCTTATACGGGAAATTATCTACCTCTGGGAAGATGATAGAATAAAATAATACTCGTTGCTAAAAAATTAAAATTTATAAATTTTTTAGGCTTAATATATTTCCTTTAATATTTGGGAAGGAGTCCGAGAGCAAGTTATTATAGAATAATAGAAAATGCAAGATAAATTTTAAGATATGCCTCTTTTTAGCCAATATAATGACCGCTAAATTGTCTGCTAAAACTAAAAAAGCTCCATAAATCATTGATTTACAGAGCTTTAATTTTTTATTTGTGACCTCGGCAGGACTCGAACCTGCAACCCTCAGAGCCGAAATCTGATATTCTATCCAATTGAACTACGAAGCCATTGCTATATATGCACTGCAAATTTACACTTCCTATTTTACACAAACAACTCTTACGCTAAATAAAGTTCCTTCCCTAAATTAAATTCATTTTTTTGTCATTTATCTTGACTTTATTCTCATTATTTAAGAACTTAAAAACAATCCTCCATTTTTTACCGTTTTCAATACATCATTCTTTTCACAAACTTTAAAAAGTTCGTCCTTGCATGCATACCTTATCGGCACATACTAAATTGTACCAAGACTTTGTTGGTATTGAAGTAGGAGCCTATCATACGATTATTCGTTTTTATGAAGCAAAGACACCAGAAATTGCAAGCCTTAATTTTGATATTTATTTTGAAATCCTAGTTGATTATACAAATGCCTTATTCGAAATTGGTGCTTATGATAAACACTTAATAGAAGCAACCAAAGTTATTAACTTCTCTATTGAGCATAATATCCAATTTTATAAAGGAGAAGATATTTATTACAAAAGCCTTTTTCAAAAAGCTGCTTCTCATTTTAATTTGTTGGAACAAGAAAAAGCAGCATATATTTTAAGCGAATTAATTAAAATTAACCCGTATAATGATTTGACGATTAGGTTTTTGAAGAAATGTAAAACGCATGCCCAACCTAAATATATTAAAATAGCTAGAGCAACTAGTATTTTCCTTTTTTTAACTGCAGCTGTGATTGCTGCTATTGAAGTGATGGTTATTTACCCATTCTCTCCGACTGATGCAAGCCTTTTTCTAAGCCTTAGAATTGTCACATTGTCTCTTGGGCTACTAATTCTTATAGGTACATTTATCTACCATCGCTATCAAGTAGACTTGAAAATAAATAAATTTGTTAAGGAGATGAGAGCCAAAAAGTTATAATCCTTTAACATCTTCCCTTTCCCTTTCTTAAAAAAACTTAAAAACTTCCTATATTTATAAAAAATTGTGGCTTATTTAGTTAAGCCTAGTCTAAAGTATGTAAGAATGAGGTGTTTACATCCGTTCTTAAAGAAAATAATAAAAACTAAAATTTTATAAAATGAAACGATCTCGTTTAATTTTAAGAAGTCTATTAATTACGGTATTTTCCTACTGTATGTATTCCTGTGCCGTAAATCCTGTAACAGGAAAAAAGGAAGTTTCTTTCATGTCCGAAGAAAAAGAGATTGCCTTAGGTAAGCAATCAGACCCTAGCATTGTAGCTAGTTTTGGATTATATGATGCACCTGAAATTCAGGCCTTTATTGAGGAGAAAGGGCAAGAAATGGCAAAAATTTCTCACCGCCCTCACTTAAACTATGAATTTAAAGTGTTGGATTCTCCTGTTATAAACGCTTTTGCGGTACCAGGTGGATATGTTTATTTCACTAGAGGTATCTTGGCTCACTTTTCTAATGAAGCAGAATTTGCAGGAGTATTGGGCCATGAGATTGGTCATATAACTGCGAAACATGGTGTAAAACAACAGACTAGTCAGATTTTATCTCAGATTGGACTTATTGGTGGGGTTATCTTAACCAAAGGACAAGCTGCACAAGAATTAAGTCAGGCTTTAGGCTTATTGTCTTTAAAAAATAGCCGAGCTCATGAATCTGAATCTGATAAATTAGGAGTAGAATATTCCACTCAAGTTGGATATGATGCCAGCAAAATGGCTAACTTCTTCTTTACATTAAATAGAATGAGAGAGCAAAGTGGTCAGACCATTCCTACTTTTCAGTCTACGCACCCTGACCCTCTAAATAGATATGAAAATGTAAATAGTATGGCTAAAGCTAGACAAGCGGAAATGCCTAGCAAAACATTTGCTGTCAACAGAAATAGCTACTTAAGAATGATTGATGGCCTAATGTATGGAGAAGACCCAAAGCAAGGGTATGTAGAAGACGATTATTTTTATCACCCAGACCTTCGATTTAAATTCCCTGTACCTAGAGATTGGAGAACAGCTAACTCTCCTCAACAGTTTCAAATGGCTGATAAGGACGGAAAAGCTATGATGGTATTAATGGCAGGTGCTGGAACACCACAAGAAGCATTGTCTACTTTTAACGAGCAGCAAAAATTACAAGTAGTTAGTTCGCGGAACGTTAGTGTGAATGGTTATCCAGCAGTTACACAGATTGCAGAACAAAAAAATGAGCAATCTGGTGCGGTTATAAAAATTATGTCAACGGTCATTAAATATGGAGACTTAGCTTACGCTATTCATGGAGTTGCGGCAGCGGCTGACTTTCCAACTTATCAACGAACATTCGAATATACGATGACTAATTTTAATGAGTTGAGAGACCCATCTAAAATTAATCGAGTAGCAGATGAAATTAAAGTAGAGGAAGTACGTCGGGCAGGAACGTTGGCTCAAGTGCTAAGGTATTTTAATATGCCGAATGATAGATTAGAAGAAATTGCATTGGTGAATAGTATGAAATTGGAGGACCAAATCCCTGTTGGTACATTGATTAAGACGATTGTTAACAATGGTCAATATCAAGCTAGTAAGACAAATACTACAACACCATCAACTACTAAAACGTCTCCAAGTACAACTCCAGCTCCAACGACACCAACTACAACGCCGTCGACTCCAACAACGCCATCGACAACCAAGATTCCTTCTACCACAACGAAACCAAGTACAACCCCACAAGGACCTTCGACAAGTCCTTCAACTCCATCTACTACTAGTGGAAATAGAAAGATTGGGACTATAAAGAAAAAGAAAAATGGCAACTAATTGTTAGTTAGCTGTATATATATTTAAAAAAAGGACATTCGGTGAAATACTGGATGTCCTTTTGTATTTTTAGAAATGCTAGTTATTAGCAAATGTTTCAATATTTTAGTGAAAAAAATATATTTTTTTGTGTTTTATTGATAATTGCTGTACTTTTGAGTTCTACTTACACACAAACCAGAAATACTTTTTTGTATTTCTCTTCTTACCAAAACTTACCAATAGTTAAATTGTAAAAGGTCTAGCATCTTTTAGATTTAACAAATTTTAAAAAAAGATTTTTATTCTAAAACCGAGGCGAAAGCCTTGTATTTATTTGTAAAAGCATCATCACTTTTATATAAAAGATTACAATTTAAGTATAACAAAATGACATTCTTTAATGAGTCTCTGCTTGACTATCAGAGATTTTAAACTATTTTTCGATGAGAAAACGATGCACCCCTATTTTAGTTTGTTTATTGATATGGAATTTTGTTGGGCAAATTAAAGCTCAGACATATCAAGTTCAACTTGCTGCTTTTACGGAAGCAATAGACGAGTCTTTTTTTGATTTTGCTGGCTATGGTGAAGTTTATAAAGAAAAAGACCATAATAATTTCACGAGATATACCTTGGGAGATTTTTTCTCTATGGAAGCGGCTAACACTGTTCGTCAAGAAGCTATTGAAAAGGGTTTCTTTAATGCTCATATAATTGAATTAGATAAACCACAGTTTGCCTACGTTGGAGATGCCCCTGTTTTACCACTAATGATGGTTCCCGAATCAGAGCAGTTATTTATTCGCTCTGTTCAATTTACCGAGGAAGATTTAAGTTTGAATAACTCCTTATTAACTTCTTTAGAAGAAGCATTAATAGTGATGCAAACACATACTGATTTGAAGTTGAGGATTGTTGGACACACAGATGATATTGGTGAACACTCCACCAATCAAGCTATTTCTAAAAACAGAGCTAGAATGATACAGAATTTTTTATTAGCGAATGGTATTCCTGCTTATCGCTTGAAAATGAAAGTATCTGATGACCCAAGCCCTGCAGTTTATTTTAAGGGTAAGGGCCTGCCTAAAACGAGAGACTTTAATCGACGAATTATTTTGACTTTGGT
This sequence comes from uncultured Saprospiraceae bacterium, assembly GCA_937974625.1. Classification (GTDB taxonomy): domain Bacteria; phylum Bacteroidota; class Bacteroidia; order Chitinophagales; family Saprospiraceae; genus JAFMDF01. The sequence continues at coordinate 42,506 of CALJVJ010000259.1, read as the reverse complement.
TGACTTAAAAGAAGAGATTGTCGTTGATAACTTTCAAGGAAAGCAAGAATTGAATGGTCAATTATCTTCTGTTGATGATATTATACAAATACTGAAATCAATAAAATTGGCCTAATACGTTACGTTTACACGGATGGTTTTTGTAGAAGAAAGACTCAAAGTTTGCTCACTTTGAATAGTATATCCTTTGCCTGTATTATAGGTTAACAACTGCTTTGACTGTGCTATAGTATTATCAGTTGATTTTTCGATAGCTATTTTCGAGGCCGTGTTATTTTGGAAATCAATGATGAGCGATTTTGTTTTTAATGAATTATCTAAAGCAGTATACGTAAGTTTTGTCAATTGACTTTTTTTAGTAAAAGTACTGTCTACTTTATATTTATCAGACCAGGCTGGTCTATTTATATCAGATGCAATAAAAATGGAGAGTTCGTTTTCAAAATCTAGTGTTGCTAGTGTTTTTTCTTCGGATACTCCATCAATCGAAACGATTTTTTTAAATGAATTGATTTTTTCTAAACGCGCTTTTTCCTTTTGAAAGAAGCCTTTTAAATCAAAAAAAATATTGGGCTTATCGGCTTGTTTTGTGGGAGTGGCTACTTCTTGACAAGCTGAGAAAAAGATATTTATTATAAAAAAAACAATAAAAAGTCGCATTGGCTTTTGTTGGTGAGTCTTGGATTGAAAAAATCGATGACTCTAATTTATGATAAATGTCGGTTAAAATTTATTTTAAATCCCCACCAATCAGTTTTGACTGTGCGAAAATGGATTTTAACCAAACTCAAAATCCCCCCAATGCTGCCTACCTTCTGGGTAGGCAGTTTTTAACAAAAGAGGTTATTTCGTAAACGATGTTGAGAAAATTACACGCTAGTGTTCCACCTACTTGTCTCAAGTGGGTGGAACTTTTTAGCGTAAGTTCACTTCAAATTTAACTAATCAAGTTATTTCCCTCCATTTCTTTTGGTAGCCCTACGCCTAATAAGTTTAATATGGTCGGTGCAATATCTCCTAATTTACCGTCTTTTATGGTTCTGTTGTTCACTTGATTACTAATAAAAAAACAAGGGACAGGATTGGTTGTATGCGCTGTATGAGGAGATCCATCTGCATTTATCATGTAATCTGAATTCCCGTGATCTGCTATTACAATTGCATCATAATTGTGCTTTAATGTTACGGACATCAATTGCTTTAAACATGCATCAACGGTCTCTGCTGCTTTCATTGCGGCAGTAAATATACCTGTATGACCGACCATATCTGTATTTGCATAATTCAAACATACAAAGTTAGGCTGGTGTTTTTCAATATGTGCAATTAGTTTATTGGTTATCTCTTCTGCACTCATTTCTGGTTGTAAATCGTAGGTTGCTACTTTGGGAGAAGCAACTAAAATTCTACTTTCTCCTTCAAACTCTGCTTCTCGTCCTCCATTGAAAAAGAAAGTAACGTGAGGATATTTTTCTGTTTCGGCAATTCTTACTTGTGTTTTTCCAGCTTTAGCTAGTATTTCTCCTAGCGTATTTTTGATATTATCCTTAGTGAACATAACATCGATACCTTTAAAGTTTTCATCGTACCGAGTCATGGTTAAAAATCGTAGCGGAAGTTTTTTCATACCAAACTCAGGTTTGTCAGATTGAGTCAGTACTTCTGTGATTTCTCTTGGCCGGTCGGTTCTAAAATTATAAAAAATAACGACGTCATCGGCAGCTATTTTGGCTAAAGGTTTTCTTCGAAATGTTTTGACGATAGGTTTTAGGAATTCATCTGTTTCGCCAGCTTCATATCTAGCTTTTACGGTTTTTGTGATATTGTTTGTTTTTTCCCCAACTGCATTTACTAATAAATCATAGGCTAATTTGATACGTTCCCAACGATTATCTCTGTCCATGGCATAGTAACGACCGATTACAGACGCTATTTTTACAGGCTGCTTTTTGATATGTTTTTCTATCGTTTTTAAATAGCCTAGTCCACCATTGGGCGCCGTATCTCTACCGTCCATGAAAGCATGAATAAAAATATTGTCTAAACCATAATCTGTGGTAATATCACATAAAGCTTTGAGGTGATTAATATGAGAGTGAACTCCTCCGTCAGAAACTAATCCTATTAAATGCACCGCTTTATTATTTTCTTTTGCGTATTTTAAACCTGCTAATAAGGGCTCATTTTGACCTAAGGTTTTTTCTTTTATGGCTTTATTAATTCTTGCCAATTCTTGATAGACAACTCTTCCTGCGCCAATATTTAAATGACCTACTTCTGAGTTACCCATCTGTCCTTCAGGCAAACCAACCTCTTCTCCGTAAGTCACTAATTCTGCGTTTGGATAGATTTTATAGAGACTGTCAACATAAGGTGTATTTGCTTGAGCTAATGCACTTACTTTTGGGTCCTGTCCATGACCCCACCCATCTAAAATAACTAATATTACCTTTTCTGTTTGCATTGTTTTTTTATTTATTTCACACAGACCCTAACGAAGATGGTGCAAATCTTTCACTAGACTTTGCTAAGAAATGTATGGATTAACTTGAAGAACAAAAGTAGGAGATTAATATTAAAAAAGGAGATGCTTAGTCTACTTTTCACACTAATTTTTTTAAAAATGAACCTCTATTATTTTGCTTTATCTCAAAAGAAAACCCCCTAGGAGTATATAACTACTAGGAGGCTTAAATTTATTTTTAACCAACTAAATACTATTGGCAATTTTCTATTTATTATCTATTAGCATCTAAAGTCTGTTTTACCTCTACGATTTCGTATGCTTCAATAACATCATCAACTTTGATATCATTATAATTCTTGATAGTGATACCACACTCTAAGCCTGCTTTGACTTCTTTTGCATCATCTTTAAATCGTTTTAGAGAGCTAATTTCCCCATGAACACCTTCCTTGGTTGGATAGATAACGATTCCGTTTCTAATTAAACGGATATGTGCATTTCTGGTTACCTTACCATCTTGAACATAACATCCTGCTATAGTACCAACCTTACTAATTTTGTAAGTTTCACGTATCTGAACTTCTCCCATTACTTTCTCTTCCTTCGTTGGCTCCAACATACCTTCAATCGCAGAACGTATCTCTTCGATTGCTTCATAAATGATAGAATATGTTTTGATTTCGACTCCTTCTTTCTCTGCTAATTTTCTAGCACCTAAAGATGGTCTTACTTGGAAACCTATAATAATGGCGTCAGATGCAGAAGCTAATAATACATCAGATTCGATAATTTGACCTACTGCTTTATGAATCACATTAACCTGAACAGTTTCGATTGATTGCTTGATTAAAGAATCAGATAAGGCTTCAATGGAACCATCCATATCTCCCTTAACAATTAAGTTTAATTCCTTAAATGTTCCTAAAGCAAGACGTCTTCCGATTTCATCTAAACTAATTCGCTTATTTGCTCTATTGGTTTGTTCTCTTGCAATTTGAGCTCTTTTAGCTGCAATCTGTCTAGTTTCTTGCTCACTATCTAATACTCTGAATTTTTCACCTGCTTGAGGTGCACCACTTAATCCTAGAATCAATACTGGAGTCGCTGGGCCAGCTTCTTTAATTCGCTCTCCTCTTTCATTAAACATGGCTTTAATCTTACCTGAGTGCTCTCCTGCAACTACAGGGTCTCCGATTTTTAAAGTACCTGTTTGCACAAGTGCTTTCGATACATAACCACGACCTTTATCTAAGGATGCCTCTAAAATAGCACCGATTGCTTGTCTTTCAGGATTCGCTTGTAATTCTAGTAATTCTGCTTCTAATAATATTTTTTCTAAAAGAAGGTCAATGTTTAGACCACTCTTTGCTGAGATATCTTGAGATTGAATAGGTCCACCCCATTCCTCAATCAACAAGTTCATCCCTGACAATTGTTGCTTGATTCTATCAGGAGATGCACCGTCTTTATCAATTTTATTGATAGCAAAGACAATTGGTACACCTGCTGCTTGGGCGTGACTGATTGCTTCCTTTGTTTGAGGCATGATACTATCATCTGCCGCAATAATAATTACTGCAATGTCTGTTACTTTCGCACCTCTTGCCCGCATCGCTGTAAAGGCTTCGTGACCAGGTGTATCTAAAAATGTAATTTTCTTTTTCTCTTCACCTACTACTACTTCGTAGGCACCAATATGCTGGGTGATACCCCCTGCTTCTCCATCTGCAACATTAGCTTTTCGAATATAATCAAGTAAAGAAGTTTTACCGTGGTCAACGTGTCCCATTACTGTTACGATTGGGGCACGAGGTAACAAATCTTCTGGATCATCAATGATTTCTTCTTCCTCCTCTACTTGCTCCTCTGCCGATATGAATTCTACTTCGTGATCAAATTCTTCTGCAACTAATTCTATAATCTCAGCATCTAATCTCTGGTTTATTGATACAATTACCCCCAAGTTCATACAGGTCATAATTACATCTGTTACAGGAGTATCCATAAGACTCGCTAGCTCGGATACAGATATAAATTCTGTTAATTGTAACTTTTCGTTCTTGCTTTCTAACTCTTTTAATTCCTGCTTTTCTCGAATATTCTCTCTTTTCTCTCTTCGGAGTTTTTGTCGTTTTTTACCACCGCCACCTTGTAGGCGAGCCATAGTTGCTTTGATTTTCTCCTCAATTTCTTTTTGAGAAACTTCTTTTACTTCGTCTCTTCTTCCTTTTCCTTTTCCACCACCGCCTTTATTCCCTTGAGATGGTCTTGAATTTCTTCCTCTTCCACCACCGCCGCCACTGCCGCCTCTATTATTATCATTGCTGCGTTGTTGTCTTTGTTGACCGCCAGAGCCTCCGGGTGAACCACCTGTTTCTATCTTCTTTCTTTTTCTTCTACGCTTTTTAGGTGTAGAGGAATCAGAAGATGCAACTGGTTTAGCTCCTTTATCGCCACCAGATGCTGGTGCCCCTTTTGGAGATTGCTGTTGATTACCACCTTTCTTCTTTTTTGGCTTTGAAAACTTACCAATATCGATTTTTCCTAAAATCTTAGTTCCTTTTAATTTGGGCGCTTCTGCTCTTATGACCCCTTGCTTTACCTCTTCAATTGGTGCTTCTTCGATATTTTCTTCTACTTCAGGCTTCAGAATAGGTTCTTCTTTTTTCTTCTTTGCTTTTTCTATAGTTTTTTTCTTTGGTGCCTCTTTTTTTGCTTCTTCCTTATCGACTGTTTTTTCTTTAGGAGCCTCAGCTTCCACTTTTGCAACTGCTTCTTCTTTTGCTACAGTAGTAGGTTTTTCTAATTTCTCTTCTTCTTTCGCAGTTGCTGCTGTCTCCACTTCCACTTCTTTAGGAACTTTTGCTACCTCTGGAACTGGTGTTTCTATCGGTTCTGTTACTGCCTCTGCTACTTCTTCAACAACTGGTGCTTCCTCCTTTTTAGCTTCCTCTTTTTTAGCTTTTTTCTTAGGACTTTTAGCATCTAAATCTATTTTTCCTAAAATTTTCAACTTTGGAATATTAGTTGCTTCTTTTTCCACAGGTATTTCTTCCTTTTCCTCTTTAGGAGGTTCTGGAATATCTGCTTCTACCTTTGTTTCTTCAACTATTGGAGGAGGAGGAGGTACAGATTTGTTTAAGGAAGGGGGAGGAGGCGGAGGCGCTACTGGAGGAGGCGCTACCGAATCTTTTTTTGTTGTTGGTCTAGTACCAATGACCAATTGATTTGCTTTTTCTTTGATGGCAAAAGACTCTTGAAACTCTTCATGGAGCTTTTTTTCCATCTCTTCCGTGACTTTAGCGATAGGTTTATCCTCTATCTCAAAGCCATTTTTGTTGAGAAAGTCCACAATTGTAGTTGTTCCTACGTTGAGTTCTTTTGCTACTTTAATCAGACGTTTTGCCATTAAAATCCTTTTCCGCTCTTTTAGAAATTCTTTGATTTTTTTAAACAACACCTAAGTTCAATATGGTGATGAAGTGTCTCAGTTACTCTGTGTGAGAAACGCGAGTTTCCTATACACAAGGAGTAATTTTTTTACTAACACTTGCCCTCTCTCGATTTAATTCTAAAAATTGATGAGCGGCATTATTAATATACTTTTATTAAGTATTTTACAAAGTTACAGAATTCTTATTGCTACTAGGTTGTCATTTTAAAAAAACCATGCTTATATTGATTTTTTTAATTGAATTAAGGTAAATTTAATCCAATTAGTTCCCCTTTATAACAAATTAGCCTGTTTTAATTCTTTTAAATACAGGAAATCCTATAAATTTTTATTGCAGTAGCTTTATTAAAGAACAGCGGTTCTGCTTATTCTTCAAATTCAGCTTCTAATACTTTTAATACTGTTCCGATTGTTTCTTCCTCTAAATCTGTTCTTCTGACTAATTCTTTTACACTTAATTCTAATACACTTCTAGCCGTATCACAACCAATAGCTTTCAATTCTTCGATAATCCAATCTTCGATTTCATCCGAGAACTCGTCTAAATCTACATCGTCTATTTCTGTTGTATCATTCTCTCTGTAAACATCAATTTCATATTCGGTCAACAAACTAGCTAACTTGATATTTGTTCCCCCTTTCCCGATTGCTAAAGATACTTGGTCTGGCTTTAAATAAACAGATGCTCTCTTTTGTTCAGTGTCTAAATCAATCGTGCTTACTCTTGCTGGAGTTAAGGCTCTTTGTATTAATAAAGACTCATTATTGGTAAAGTTGATGATATCTATATTTTCATTCTTCAACTCTCGAACAATCCCATGAATTCTTGACCCCTTCATTCCTACACATGCCCCTACGGGGTCAATTCTGTCATCATAAGACTCTACAGCTACTTTTGCCCGTTCTCCAGGAATTCTAACAATTTTTTGGATGGTAATTAATCCATCTTCTATTTCTGGTACTTCTTGTTCTAATAATTTTGCTAAGAACTTATTATCTGTTCTTGATAAAACAACAACAGGTGTATTATTTTTCATTTCTACCTGCTTAATCACTCCTTTCACCATATCTCCCTTTCGGAAGAAATCTCCATTAATCATTTCCTTTCTTGGTAAGATTAATTCGTTTCCTGTTTTATCGTCTAATACTAATAATTCTCTTTTTAATATTTGGTGAACTTCGCATAAGACTATGTCTCCTACTTGTTCCATATATTTTTTGTAAATCTCGTCTTTCTCTAATTCCATAATTCTGGAAATTAAAGTTTGACGAGCTGCCATAATCGCTCTTCTTCCGAAATCTTTTAATTGTAACTGTTCATAACATTCTTCTCCAATTTCATAATCATCATCAATACTTAATGCTTCAGAAATAGATATTTGACTTTTATCGTCTGTTACCTCACCATCTGGTACAATTTCTCGTACTCTCCACAATTCAAGGTCACCCTTTGTGGTGTTTACAATCACATCGAAATTCTCATCAGAACCGAATTTCTTTTTAATTAGGGTTCTAAATACGTCCTCTAATACTCTTACCATTGTTGGACGGTCAATGTTTTTCCCTGCTTTAAACTCAGAGAAAGTATCAACGAGATTCATCATCGCTTTTAAATTTTTATGTCACTTTTTTCCCTGTTAGCCTTATCGCTTTTGATAATATTCAAGGGCTTAAATTTATTTTGAATTATTTTTTACTTAAAAGCAGGCTTAATTACTGCTTTTTTTATAGCGGTATACGGTACTTCTGTAATTTCAGTAGTTCGAATTTTTTTCTTCTTTTCCTTATAGACTACTTTTTCTTCAATGAAACAAGCAGTCTCATTTGCATCCACTAAGGTTCCTACTCTTTTCTTTACACCGTCTTCTAAAAAATTAATGGATAACTTTCTTCCAATATTTTTTTTGTACTGTCGATATAAAGTTAATGGTCTACTGATACCGGGAGAAGAAACTTCAATAATATACTTTTCACCGAGCCATTGATTTTCATCAATATGAAATTCTAAGTATCGGCTGAGCCTCTGACATTTTGATAACGGTAATGAAGTATCACTGTCTATAAAAACCTCTAATTTATTATTGACATGCATCTTTATTTCAACAATGAAAAAATCTGCAAATTCGTCTTCTTTAAATTTCTCGGTGAGTAAAACCTCTATTTTTTGCTCTATCACTTTTAGTTCTTTTCTTGCGAATATCTATCTTGTATAAAACAAAAAGAGGGAGCTATTCGCTCCCTCTTTCGTATTTTTTCGCTGTGTGATTGCAAATATAAGGGTTTTTAACAAATACAGCAAGAAAAAAATATGCGTCCTATCAGTTATTACTTTTCTTTTTTAAATTATTGTATTACTTCTTATTAAATATGTCTGTTTTCTGCTATGTTATAGAATTCCTAATATTTTTTTTGATTTGTACAATAATTCAATTCTTCGTTTAGTTTAATAGGTGTAATTTTTATTTCAATAATTAAAAGTTTTTCATGAAGCAAACCTTTACTAACAACGATTTAGTTAAGTTCATTTACAAGGAAACAACTGTTACTGAAACTTTAGAAATTCAAAACGCATTAACAGAGGATGCTGCTTTGTTTGATAACTATCAAACTTTAATGAGTGGCTACATGGAATTGCCAAAGGCAACTTTCGCTCCAACCAAATCTGCGCTTCAGAATATTCTAGACTACAGTGCGAAGACAGTCGTTGAGGCCTAACCAGAATTTAACGAATCATTTCGTTCTCCACTGAGGACACACCATGCTAAAAGCCGTAAGCTTTCTCTTTAGAAAACTTACGGCTTTTTAAATTTCACGAACGATACACATGGCGAAGGCAGTGACTTTTATTAGTAGGCTATTTGAATTTTGGCGGATGTTTTTCTTCAAAATCTGTTTGGTCTTGAAATTGCTTGGCTATTGCTAACAAAATTGCTTCATCATATAAATTTCCTAATAAGGTGATGCTTGTAGGCCTGCCCTTTTTGTCAAAACCATTGGGCAGTGCTACCGCTGGATGTCCGGTTAAATTTGTGATTAATAATTGACGCCCTCCAAAAGTTGGACTTATGATGACATCGTAATTTTTAAATATTTTATGCATTTCTTCTATTAATACTTTTCTATGTCGGTTGGCTTGTAGATATTCTACGGCTGGAATAAATCTTGCCTGTCTCAAAGAATTTGCTCTTGAGCGATAATCTTGCTGTACCATTTCATCTACTCCTTTGGAACGAACTAAGTCATCAAAGAACGCACCTGCTTCTGCTCTTAATATTACATCAAAAACTTGATAAGGAAAATTCTTTGGAAATTTAACTTCTTCAGGCTTTATGCCCATCTTTTTCAATGTAGTTAAAGCTAGCTTATTATTTTTTTCTGTAGCAGTAGAATCTTTTTCAAAATGCTCTTTTAAATAGCCGACCTTTAATTTGGATAAATTGATATTGGATTCATAGTTAAAAGCAGCATCTCTGACGGTTTTGTCTCTTCCATCTGTCCCTTGTATGGCTGCAAAAACAATGGCGCAATCTTCAGCACTTCTACACATTGGCCCGACCTTGTCCATAGACCATGCTAGACTCATGACACCATGTCTGGTTACTCGGCCGTAAGTTGGACGTAGACCCGTTAAACCACAACGAGTAGATGGAGATACGATAGACCCTAATGTTTCAGTGCCTAATGCAAATGCTACTAGCCCTGCTGCTGTCGCTGACCCTGGGCCTGCTGAAGAACCACTTGCCCCTTGCGTAATGTCCCAAGGGTTTTTTGTTTTTCCTCCGTACCACACATCACCTCTAGCCAATGAACCAGAGGTCAATTTAGCAATTAAAATTGCTCCTGCTTCATCTAATTTTTCAATTACACTTGCTGTATAATCTAGTGTTTGTGTTTTATAAGGCGCGGCTCCCCAAGTAGTTTTATACCCTTTCAAGGCGATTAAATCTTTCACTCCGTAAGGAATTCCATGTAATAATCCTTTATAGTTACCTGTGGCTATTTCTTGGTCTGCTTTTTTTGCTTGTTGAAGGGCCCTTTCTTCTGTGATTTCTGTGACGGATAATAGGGTTGGGTCATATTTTTTAATACGATTGAGGTATAGCTTAGTTAATGCTTCTGAAGAAATTTGCTTAGTTTGAATTAATCTCGCTAATTGAGAAATGCTATAAAATGCAATATCTTCTTGATTGGAAGGTAACGTTACATTGACTGGTAAAGTCCATTGTATTTCTTTTTGTGTCTTTGGAATGATAAACTCATTTGGATGTGGGTCAAAAAGTAAGGCAGGGAAAACATCATTGTCTAAAGTATAATTTCTTAAAGAATCATAACCATCCGCATTTCTACCCAAATAACGATACATCGTATCTACCTCATTCTTGGCAAAGTCTAAGCCGATGACTTTCTGTGCTCTTTTAACATCTTTTTTGGAAAAATTGGGATGCTTATAACTATTACAGGCAAAAAGAAAAAGTGATAGAAAAAATATAGTAGAGATGGTATAATTAGAATGCTGCTTTATCATAGACCGTTATTTTTAGAATCTAAAAAAATCCAAAATAAGCGTCTTTTCTTAAAAACAAAAAAGCGATGACCTCAAATTCAGAAGTCATCGCTTTTTAAACTAATATAGTTGAACTTACTCTTTGATGAATTTTTTAGTCTGAACCATTTTACCCTCTCGAACCACTAAGTGATAAAGTCCTTTATTTAAAGAACTAATATCTATTTTTTGTTCCGTTAATTTTTGTTCAATCACTTTCTGCCCTAATAAATCGAACACTTCTAAGAAAACATTTCCTGAACTAGAAGGGTACTCAATTATAAGATGCGCTCTTGCTGGATTTGGATATATTTTGAATCCTTCTGTTGGCCTTAAACTAGTTGTACCAAAATTGGAGCGTACTCGATTTTGGCTATTACATTGATTATCTAAAGAAATTAGGTACTTACAGCTAGTATCTAAACTGTCTGTAAGTTCTAACTCAATGGTCTGACCTTCTAAATTACTATTGGTTCGAAAAAAAGAAGGTTGGTTATAAGTCCCAGTATTAACACCTGCTATATTACTCAATTGATAACTGTTAGCTAAATTAATACCTGTTACGATTAATTCAAAAGTTAAATAATCATCATTTGTATCGACCGTATTATTATCTATACATTGTACATTTTGTACTTGTGTATTTAAGATATTACATTGTCCTTGACAGATTTTATTATCTCTAATTAATACTCCTTCAAAGTCAGTGGTATATTCACAATTTAATCCATTCGTAAAAGTTGCGCCTATAGAGAAATCTAGCCCAGTTGCAGGAATTCTCACCTTTTCAAAAGTATAACTCTGAACATTTTGTAAAGCTGCTGTAGATATGCTTCTGCGGCTAGTTTGACCAGTTAGTTTTAGTTCACCGTTCGACGGGGCATTTTTAAAATATACAGTTAAATCTGCTGTGAAATAATCATCTTTTTTGGTCCAGAAAGTTCCACTATCATAGCACTTATAACTATTACCAATAGAAATATAGTTGATTTGACAATCGTTACTACAAATACCGGGGTCCGTAAGCAATGTACTTGTTTGGCAATCTTGGTTCTCGTTATCCGTGATTGATATGGTAATATCTCCTTGACCAAGGGTTCCATTTGCCGTCCTGAAATTATGGATAGTGTTGTATTGTCCACTATTTTCTTCGACTACATTATCAATAGAAAAACTGTTTCCTGTATTTATACCTTCTACATATATATCAAAAGTGAAGTAATCATCAGCGCTATTTTCAGGTGTTTGATTATCTTGACAATTGATATTTTGTACAACTGCTCGAATTAGATTGCAAACTGCTCCTCCTGTGGTAAACTTTCCTGTTTGATAATTAGAAAATTTTTGCCCATCGCAGTAAGAACGAATTTGATAATCATAAGTGGTATAATCTGCTAACCCGTCAATTAATAGTTGATTGACTTCAATAGAATTTGTTGCCCAATTGGTTGTGCCTGTAGGCTTGTAGCTAACTTCATAGCTAGTTTCTACGCCTAAATTACTCCAACTTAGCAATGCACTGTTTAAATAAGTTTCTGTGTCAATGGAAATATTACTTGGGGCATCACATGTTCCCGATGAACAACTAGCTGGACCCCATATACCAAAAACACTCCTATATCGACAATTTGGATTTCCTTCGAATGTAGCAATTGCTTCTATTAATTCTCCATTTGCTTTGAAAGGAATATTTACTAGTCTATAGCTTTTTGCATTCGTGAAATTTGAAAAAGAAAAGGGCGAACTCGTTCCTCCTGTAATTAAAATTTTCCCACTAGTTGGAGCACCTTCAAAAGAAATTATTAGGTCAACCAAATAAGTATCATCTAACTTGGAAGGTGTTCCTTGGCCATTACATGAACCAACTCTATCAACTCTTAAGTTGGTAATTCTTGGATTTATACAGCCACAAATTCCTACTTTGGTAATGGCAGGATTATTTGGACATTCGTCCTCACAATCTGCTACCCCATCTCCGTCGGAGTCTGTTTCTCTTTTACCACAACCACAGCCTCCTGCTATGATTTTATTGCTATCGTTTGGACATTCATCTTTACAGTCGGGTGTCCCATCTTGGTCACTATCTAATTCTGTTTGCCCACAACCACAGATTCCAGGATTTATTTTAGAGGGGTCATTTGGGCAAGCATCCATACTATCATCTACCCCATCATTATCGGTGTCAGCATCACAGTTTTCTCTTAACTCTTTTTCGCTTTTGCAACCTTTATTACCACTGACTAGCACTCCTCCTCTGAACACATCTAATATAGGATAGAAGACACAACATTCTCTAAGTAAAGAATTCGCCCTTAGCACTAATGGACCTTTGACCATTTTTAACATCCCGAAAGTAGCAATAGAGTCTAATTCAGTATTACTGTCAATTATTAAACTTCCTCCAATAAACAATAGACTATCAAACCCATTTAGTGTCTTCAGTTTTCGATTATACTCAAAAAATAAACCGTGTGTAATGGTGTCGATTGAATTCAATGGACTTAAATCTGTAATATCGTCGCCTCTAATGACTAAAGAACCAATGACCTTTGTACCTGTAAAAGCATTGACTTGTACTTGTGTAGTTAATCGAATCACTTGTGCTGATGCGGTTTGTATTCCAAAAATAAATACGAAGATTAGGAGACGGGTAAAACACTTTAAAATCATAAGTCTAGGGTGTTTTGGGCATTAAATAATGTGTGATTAAAAGGCTTATTACCCCTTAATACTTCTTTGAAAACTCCTTTTTAGACCAAAATGGCAAAAAATCTGAATTTCACAGAAGCATTCCTCAAATAGTAAAAAAGCCTAAAGCAATTTGTGGATAGTAATGAACTTTAATTTAAAAGCCGGTAGGAGGGAATTCGACTAGATTCAAATTTATAACAAAAAAGAAGGAATAACTATTTTGAAACCCATATTAACATATAAGCACTAGCAATGATTTGATGAACAAATTAAAGCTTACCCAACCTTTTATAGCAATGATGCGGTCTTTAAGTTTAAAGGAATCATTCCTACAGTACTGTTAATTCAACAATTAAAATCATTTTTATGAAGAAGATACTATTATACTTATCCATTTTGTGGGTATTTACACTTTTGATTTTTCAATCTTGTACACAAGATTTATGTAACCGTAGTGCTACTTATATTAGATATGACCCTATATATTTAGAAGTAGATGAAATTAGAAAAGATATCCAAATTCAAGAAGCAATGCCTTTGAAGAATCCAGGTAAACTCTATTACTACAAGGAGTATATCATTATTAATGAAAGAAGAGAAGGCCTTCATATTATTGATAATCGAAATCCTGAAAGCCCCGAAAATATCGCATTTGTGAAAATTCCAGGTAATATTGATATGGCAGTTAAAAACGGGATTTTGTATGCCGATAATTATATTGACCTCTTAGCAATTGATATCCAAAATCCAGCTCAACCTAAATTTATTAGTAGAACAGAGGATGTTTTTAATTCTTTAGGACTTAATCAAGATTTAGGGCACTTAGTATATTATGAAGAAACAGAGATTACCGAAGAAATCAATTGTACCGATGGACGATGGGGAAGTCCTTGGTTTCGTAATGACGACTTAGTGTTTTTTGATGCGGCAGAGGCTAGTGGTGCTGCGGTGAATAATAGTGGTTTACCTGCTGCTGTAGGTATTGGTGGGTCTTTAGCCCAATTTACGATAACAGAACAATACTTATATGTGGTAGATGAATGGGATTTGAAGGTATTTGATGTATCAGATTGTAATAATCCTGATTTTGTGAATACGGTAAATGTAGGTTGGGGGATAGAAACGATTTATCCTTATGAAGATAATTTATTTATTGGTGCGGCTGACGGTATGTATATTTTCGATAATACCAATCCTATAATGCCAAGGTTCTTATCTAAGTTTGACCATGCACGTGCTTGTGACCCTGTAGTGGTAGATGGGGATATTGCCTACGTGACTTTGCGAGATGGAACGAATTGTGAAGGATTTGATAATCAATTAGATGTGGTAGATGTGTCTACACTTACTCGACCTAGGTTATTGAAGTCCTTTCCTATGGAGAATCCTCATGGTCTTGCTTTGAAAGATAAAAGCCTTTATTTGTGCGATGGGGATGCTGGTTTAAAAGCATTTGATGTGACAGACTGGGAGACGATTGACAAAAATCAATTAGCTCACATTAAAGGATTTTCTACCTATGATGCGATTGCTTTACCAAATGATATTTTATTGGTCATTGGCAAAGATGGATTCTATCAATTTGAGGCAGGAAACCCTAAGGATTTAAAAGAAATTAGCGTGATTCCAGTAGAAAGAGATTCAGAATAATTTTTTTCGAAAAATCGATTTATTCAGAATACCTTTTTTGTTATCCTAAATATAAAATAGTGTTATCAGGGGTTTTATACTTTGATAGCACTATTTTTTTGTAGAATTTATTAGGATAAATGCCGATATTTGCAAAAAATTGAAGTAGTCGTAATCACTTTTAAATAATGAAGTTATACAATAAGATAAACGGAGAGGAACTCAAGAAGCAGTTGTTGGAGAGTCAAGAGAAAAGGGTAACGCTTTCTTTTTATCAATATGCTAATATCGATAAGCCAAAAAAATTTCGAGATGATTTGTATATCATGTTGAATAAGGTCGGTGTACTAGGTAGAATTTATGTAGCAACAGAAGGAATTAATGGCCAGTTATCTGTGCCCGAAAAGAATTTTGATGCCTTTAAAGAAGCATTATATGGTATTGATTTCTTGGCTGGTATTCGACTAAATATTGCTATAGAAGATGATGGAAAATCTTTTTTTAAATTAAAGATTAAGGTAAGAAATAAAATTGTAGCTGATGGCTTAGATGATGCATCTTTTGATGTTACTAAACGAGGAAAGCACCTTAAAGCAGAAGCTTTTAATGAATTGACAGATAATCCAGAAACAATTGTGGTGGATATGCGAAATCATTACGAAAGCGAAGTTGGCTATTTTGAAAATGCAATTCGACCAGATGTAGAAACGTTTAGAGAGGCTTTACCTTTGGTAGAAGAAATGCTGGAAGATAAAAAGGATAAACCTATCGTGATGTATTGTACAGGAGGGATTCGGTGCGAAAAAGCAAGTGCCTATTATTTGCATAAAGGTTTTAAGGAAGTGTATATGGTCGATGGAGGAATTATTGATTATGCGAGGGAGGTCAATGAAAAAGGATTAAAAAATAAATATATCGGCAAAAACTTTGTCTTTGATGACCGAATGGGTGAGCGTATAAGTGAAGACGTTGTTGCTAAATGCCATCAATGTGGAGACACTTGTGATACGCATATTAATTGTGCAAATGATGCTTGCCATATCCTTTTTATTCAATGTGCAAATTGTGCGGAGAAGTATGATAAATGTTGTTCTAAAAAATGTAGCGATTTTATAAAACTGCCTGAAGAAGAACAACAAATGTTGAAATTAACAACTGAATTTAATGGGACTAGATTTGGCAAAGGAAGATATAAAGCCCACCATCAGGATGATAAACTTGAAAAATAGTGATTTAAAGTACTCCTAAAACTCCTAAACCGAATAAAGCGAAATCATATTTTACGGGGTCTTTTTTATCAAACTTTCGTAGCTTCTCAGTTAGTTCTAACACTGTTTGCCAATCCGTTTGTTTCCTATCCAATAAATGTAATTTTCTAGCCACTTTATCTACATGTACATCTAGCGGCATCAATAGTTGTCTGGGACTAATGGTTTTCCAAATACCGAAGTCTACTCCTTTGTCATCTTGTCGTACCATCCATCTTAAAAACATATTGAGTCGCTTGCAAGTAGATTTTCTAATAGGCGTTGCGACATGTTTTCTTGTCCGCTTTGGTGCATCTGGTAAAGCAAAAAATAATTCATGGAAACCTTTTAAGGCATTTCCTACATGCTCATCTTCAGGATTTATAAATTGCGAAAATGCAGTTTCTAAGGAGTTGTTGTTTTTGTAAAAATGTTGAAAGAATTCTAAAAAGTATAAGGTATCAATGACTTGGAAAGTACGATGCTTAAATCCTAAAAATCGTTGGCGGTCTTTTTCTTCATGATTGATAATAAAATCATGAGGGGCCCCATCCATCAATTGGATTAACTCATTGGACTTGTTGATAATTGTTTTCCGTTGTCCCCATGCTAGCATAGAAGACCAAAATCCCATGATTTCTATATCTTGTAATTTGCTGAATTGGTGAGGAATGGTTATCGGGTCATTTTCTATGAAAGAAGGTTCGTTATATGCAGCTACTTTTTCATTTAGAAAATCCCTTAATTCAGTGAAATTAGAAGGTAAGGTCATGTGTATCTTGCTAATTAATTAGATGAAAATTAGCCGTAAGATAGCACTTTGCTAAATTTGATACATGCTATCTAAAATTAATATTAAATTAACTGCGTTATAAATAGATAAGTTAACAAATGTATCTATATTCGCACCCAATATGTCAGCAACTATTACTTATACTGTTATTCTAGCACTTATATATTTTGGTAGAAAAGTGATTACCCAAAAAGGTTAATTCTCCTAATTTGCTGGTAAGAAATTCTTTATTTTTTTTATGTATTGATTCCTATTCGTCACACCTCCTTCTCCACAAACGGCAGAGATTCTATCAATGTTCGTTAATCTACTATCTAAATCCATACTTTTTTTAGAGTTAATCCATTCTATATTAAGGCTTTGTGCTCGAAGAAGGAAAGATTTTAGTCCAGCTATATCATACTGAAAAGGACAAATTAATTCAATTGCATACTCGTCTGCTGCCATGACTGCTGCTTCCAAATATTGCATTTGAGGAAATTCTTCTAGTACTTCTGCTAATTCTGGAATTTCATCTCCTAAAGTAATCTTTCCTATAAATACACCTCCATACGTTTCTCTAAGGTTAATTGCAGCCAATTCTTTATCTGCATATGCTATTTCGCTACCAAGAACGGCTATTAATTCATGTTCCGCTTGTAGGAATTTTAATAATCCTGTATAAATATAAATCTGACCTCCTGGTAACGTGAAAGCAGTTCTATTGTGGTCATCATGTAAAATAGTTACTTGCCAATTAAAATCTTCTCTATGCTTTACTACAGAGGTAAGTTTTAGCGTACCCAAAAGTTTATTTACATAAATGTAAGCATCTTCATACCTTTCACTATCTAAAATTTTAAATACTTCAGGCATATTTTTTATTTGGGTAGACATGGTCTCCCCAATTAGGATATGGTCTTCTAATTTAAATTCTTCTACATCTCTTTCTATTACCTTATCTTTTTTCTGACAAGAGAAACATAAAAAACTGACTAAAATCAATATTAAACTTATGTTGTAAACATACCTATTCTTCATGTACGAGTATCATTTTAGGATTATAATAACTGGAGGGATTGAAGGGAGGGGATTGGAAGGAAAAATTTGAGAAAGGATATAGGGAGAACGGATTATGCTTATATCAAATTCTATTATCAATAAGTCAAAAAATATGCCAATGGATTTTAATACTACCATCCTGAGTAAGATTCTCTACTTTGGCAGTCAATTTGACGAAAATAGTCTTGGTGAAATGTAATGTTCTAAAAGGTTAATGAAAAGATAATAATTGGATGTGAGTTTGCGTTTATGTCTAAAAATCATTTACTTTGTATTTCAAAGTGCTTTTAATGTTTAATTATTTTCTTGAAATATGGTTATGGAAAGTCGAAAAACGCCTGGTGAAACTTTAAAGGAAATCCGCTCATTAATGGAGCGGTCTTCTCGATTTATTTCCCTTAGTGGATTATCGGGAGTGGCAGCTGGTTTATTTGCCATCATAGGTGCTGCCTTGGTTTATCATTATTTGGACATGACTCCTTTTGTTGGAGGTAAGCGATTATATTATGTGGAAGCCATTCATTCTTCTAAATGGGGGATGAATTATATCACTTTCTTTTTATTGGATGCGCTTTTTGTTTTGATTGGAGCAATTACTTGTGGGATATTTTTTACGACTCGAAAAGCAAAGCGAAAAGGACAAAAAATTTGGGATGCATTAAGTCAAAGATTATTAATTAATTTGATGATTCCTTTGATAACAGGAGGCGTATTTTGTTTAGGTCTATTCTATCATGGTTTTTTTGGTTTCTTAGCCCCAACTACATTGGTGTTTTATGGTTTAGCTTTAGTGAATGCTAGTAAATATACATTACACGATATTCGAAATTTAGGCTACTGTGAAATTATTTTAGGTTTGCTTTCTTTATTCTTTTTAGGGTATGGTTTGGAAGTTTGGGTCATCGGATTTGGCTTTTTGCATATTATTTATGGAAGTTTGATGTACTGGAAATACGAACGTACATAAGTAATAGGAAATAGGAAAGTCTTACTTTAGCATTTTCAACATGGAGTAAAATACGATGAAAAAAATATTAGCCATACTGGAATCCACAAAATTAGATAATCGAGTTCGCTTGGGTATTATGTCTGTTTTGGTAGTCAATGATTGGGTAGAATTTAAAACTTTGCGAGAGATGTTGGAACTTTCAGATGGTAATTTAGCCAGTCATTTAAAAGTGCTTGAACGAGAGAAATACATAGAAATTAAGAAGCAATTTGTTGGCAGAAAACCGCAAACCACTTACCAAGTAACGGATTTAGGACGTACAGCTTTCGAGAACCATTTAAATGCTTTAGAGGAATTGATTAAGCGAAAAAATGGAGATATTTAACTACCCAACTTTTTATAGTTAAATAGCATCTTTAGGATATAAGTACTTACAACTAAATAAATTGCTAACCAATAAGCATTAAATCTATTAAGTACTTTATTGCCATATCATTTTTTCTTTATTGTTTCCTGCCAAAGGGCATGACGCAAATAGATTTTTCAGTAATTGAAAAAC
This sequence comes from uncultured Saprospiraceae bacterium, assembly GCA_937974625.1. Classification (GTDB taxonomy): domain Bacteria; phylum Bacteroidota; class Bacteroidia; order Chitinophagales; family Saprospiraceae; genus JAFMDF01. The sequence goes on along the minus strand of CALJVJ010000259.1, from coordinate 23,133 downwards.
ATGTTCGAAATACACCTGATTCTATTGAATATGATATCACAGAACTTATGGATTATTTGGTAGTTCCTACAACTTCTGAAAAAGATAAAGTCGTTAGCATTTATCAATGGTTGATTCAAAATATTGAATATGACCGAATAGCTTATAGAAACGGGAATAAGCGAATCAATCGGAGTAACCAAGATATTTTAAAGAGAAGAAAAGCAATTTGTTGGGGATATGCTACACTATTTAAAGCAATGTGTGATGAAGCAAATATTGCTTGTGAAGTGATTTCGGGCTATGGAAAAACAACTATAGATGCCAAGCCTAATTTAAAAAGTCCAAACCATGCTTGGAATAGTGTAAAAATAGATAGTGTTTGGTATTTACTAGACGCAACCTGGGATAGTGGAGTGGTTGGAGGCGTTTCAGATTTTGAGCAGAAATACGGTTATACTTATTTTTTAACGCCGACAAAATATTTTTTAGTTAATCATTTACCTGCAGACCCAGTTTGGCAATTATTGGAATGCCCAATCACTCCAGAAGAATATAAGCTTTCAGCCGAAGCTATTGTCATTTTAGCGGAGCGAAAAGGATGTGAAAAAGCAGATGCGTTATCAGCTTTGGAAGAAATGCCAATTCAAGATAAAAGACTAATGGCTGCAATCAAGGCGTATGAATATAACCCAACAAAACAGAATAGAAGAGAGTTAGCTTTTGCGCACTTGGATTATGAAGCGCATCTAACGGAAATCTCTGAAAGATTACAATTGTCTAAAGACTTTGACTCTTTATTAATCGTTCAAGCTGAAATGATTCAACTCTGTGAAACAGCTGCTCAATTGACAGAGCTATTTGATACACAAAAAGAAAACTGTGCCTATAATTTTTTTAATTATGCGGTTACCCTAACGCAGGTTACTTCGAAGGCAACAGAATCTGATTTACAGAAATGGGTAGAGGTGTTAAGTTACTTAGAGAATGCACAGGCACAATTGAAGCATCTACCAAAAAATATGTTTACAGAAAATGCATTAGGTCTTTGTACGGATTACATCACTTATGCTAAAAGTAATATTGAGGAATTGAGATAGCTATATTTTTTTATCCATTTACTTTGTAATTCAAAGTTCTTTTGACAATTTAAAAGAATGTAGACTAGATAATAGAGAATTGAAAAAAAATAAACATAAATATTAAATTTCAATACAATACATAATTCACTGGCTTACTTTTTGGATAGTATATTATTCAGCCGAATAATCTTTGATTATTTATTGCTGTAGTTTTTCATTTTTCTAAAAATAACTGCCTAATAGTGTTTGTATTGGTGATTGCCAAAAGCCACTGATTACTCAACAACATTTTAAATTTAACTTCCATGAAATTCATCAAGAAATTATTCAAACAGCAGGCTTTTGTCCTATTTTTTCTGCTTGGTTTGATGAGCTTATTTAATATTTCATTAGTAGTTTTTCGCTTAAATTGGGTAGGCTTCGTTTGGGGAGATGTTAATCACTACAGGGATGTGTTATTCTTTCAGGACGAGCCTACTTTTGTTTTTCTGATTTGGAATCTTTTTCTAGCCTGGATTCCGTTTGGACTCGCCATGCTTGTCAATCGTTTGCATACCAATCGGCCGAATTGGCTACTGATGATTCCCACTATTGGTGCTTGGCTTTTATTTTTTCCTAATGCTCCTTATTTATTGACAGACTTATTGCATCTTCGACCAAGAAATATTATCCCATACTGGTATGATGTCATGCTATTCACTTCTTTTGCTTGGACAGGACTTTTATTAGGACTCATTTCCCTTTATCCTATTCATCAATTTTTAAAACAATATTTGTCTAAACCTATAGAGCACGGAATGATTGCTTTGTTACTTTTTTTGTGCAGTGTAGGTATCTATATTGGTCGATTTCTTCGTTGGAATTCTTGGGATATTATTGCTGAACCTAAAGGCTTGCTTACCGACTTACACAATATTTTCTTTTATCCCGCTGAGCTTTTTCCTGAATTGGGTATCTCGATATTATTCTTTTGTTTTCTATATCCACTTTATTGGTTGGTGAAAAATATGCTTGAAACTAAAGCTATGATCTAATTTTTTGTAAAACTTATCTACTAGAAAAAGCGTAAGAAAAGGAAGTGAAATTGAAATTATTGGACAAATTGAATGTTTAGAATAGATTTTTAAGAATCTTTAGCTAAATCCTCCAATAATTTTAATAAATTAACCTTTTATTATAGTAGTGCCTAAGATTAGTATTTTTCGTATAGATATTCTAAATGCAAGTAGAACAAAAAACCATATTAGAAAGTGCTGAAGAATATACTAGAGTATTCTTTGCCCAACGTATTTCTGATAAATATACGTATCATAATTTGCAACATACCATTAATGTGGTCAATGCTGTAAAGGAAATCTGTGCGCAAGAAGAATTAACGGAAGAACTAGAGGAGTCATTAGAAATAGCAGCTTGGTTTCATGATACTGGATATGACCAAGGAGCAGAAGGACACGAACAGAGGAGTGCTGAATATGCTGCAAAATTTTTAAAAGAAAGAGGTTTTTCTAAAGAAAGGATTGGGCTTATTTCTGCGAGTATTCTTGCAACAAAATACCCTCAAGTACCGACTACTTTAGTAGAAAAAGTGCTTTGTGATGCTGACCTTAATCACCTTGGGAAAGATACTTATTGGGATAGATGTGGAAAAGTTCGTCAAGAATTGGCGCTGGTGAAGGATTTAATCATGAACGAGCAAGAGTGGATTGATTTTGAATTGAGTTTTATGAAAAATCATAAATTCCATACAAAGGTTGGTCAAGATTTATATGAAAAGAATAAAGTCAAGCATATAAAGCAGTTAATTAAACAAAAGGCTCGACTCGATGCTGATAGTTTAAGTTCTGATGAAATTGCGATTCTAGCTAAAAAATCAGTTAAGAAAAAAGGAAAAAAAAAGAATAAAAGCGAAAAGAAAGTGCTAAAAAAAATGAGATTGGGCCGTGGAGTAGAAACTATGTATCGGACAACTTATAGAACCCATGTTAATTTAAGTTCTATCGCAGATAACAAGGCGAATATTATGTTGAGTATCAACGCCATTATTGTTTCTATTTCTGTGTCTACGCTAGTCCCCAATTTTAGCGATAATCCAAAGCTAATCGCTCCAACCTTATTACTCCTCCTAGTTTGTTTGGCTTCCATTGTTTTTGCGACTTTATCAACTATGCCTAAAGTGACAGAAGGGGTGTTTTCTAGAGAAGATATTCGACAAAAACGCTCTAATCTTTTGTTTTTTGGTAATTTCTATAATATGAAAATGGAAGATTTTCATTGGGGTATGCAAGAAATGATAAAAGATAGTGATTTTCTTTATAGCTCAATGACTAGAGACCTATATTTTCTAGGTAAAGTCTTGGCAAAAAAATATGCTTTCCTTCGAACTTGTTATCGAATATTCATGTATGGACTGATTTTATCGGTACTTGCTTTTGCTTATGTTTTCGCAGCTTAATCCTCTTTTGTATAGTATATTCTTAATTTTCTCTTCCAATTAATTTTCTAATAAATTATGCGCCAACCTATTGGAAAACGACTTTCTAAATCTTTTTATCTTCAAGAAGATGTTGTCCAATTAAGTAAAGATTTATTAGGAAAAGTGCTCGTTACAAATTTTGATAATCAACTTACTGCTGGTAAAATTGTAGAAACAGAAGCTTATCGCGCACCTGATGATAAAGCCTGTCATGCCTATCAAAACCTTCGTACCAATCGAACTAAAATAATGTTTGAAGATGGAGGAATTGCTTATGTTTATCTTTGCTATGGCATCCATCATTTGTTCAACGTCGTAACAGCCAAAAAAGGAATGGCTCACGCTATATTGATTCGAGCTGTTGAACCGTTAGATAATTTAGATTTAATGTTGTGTAGAAGAGGCAAAAGCAAAGCTAATCGACAATTAACTGGCGGCCCAGGCGTTATGAGTAAGGCGCTTGGCATAACTACTGCGTTTACTGGCGTTACTTTATTAGCCAAAGAGAGTCCTATTTGGATAGAAGATAGAGGGCTTGAAGTGACGGAAGAAAATATTATTGCTAGCCCTAGAGTTGGAGTGGATTATGCGGAAGAATGTGCGCTTTGGGATTGGCGTTTTCGCATCAAAGACTCTAAATGGACAAGTCCAGCGAAGTAAGCAATTGTAGTGAACAAATTATTCTAATACAGCAAATAAATAATGAACAAGTTATTTAAAATTTTAAACTTAATAGCCTTATTACTTATTATTTTTTCTGGTGCAGTACAAGCTCAGATAGATGGCATTGAATATGATGATGTGATTTATGATAAAGATATTCACGCCGTAAAATTTCATTTAACAGACTTTCCTCTGACACAGCCACTTATTGATTTGGGGTCTAACGCTACGTTTACTTTGACCTTTGATGATTTGCAAGAAGATTTAAGAGATATTTATTATACGATTATTCATTGCGATGCAGATTGGCAACCATCTGATTTGACTACGATGGAATTTTTAGATGGCTTTGATGAAGAGCAATTAGACCAGTATGATTTTTCGGTCAATACATTGACTGAATTTACCAACTATCGATTGACTTTACCGAATGAACGGTGTAGTTGGACAAAATCAGGTAATTATATTTTGGTGATATATGGGAATGATGATGAAATAACGCCATTAGTTACTCGTCGTTTTATGGTTGTAGACCCTTCGGTTCGAATAGCTCCAGAAACGGTTCGACCTGCAAATGTTCAAAAAGGTAAATCTCATCAAGAACTTGACTTTGAAGTGATTTTTGAAGGGATTAATGTCGATGACCCTAAAAAAGAAATACAAGCAACTATTTTGCAAAATGGTCGATGGGATAATGCGGTAATGGATTTGCCACCTCAATTTATTTTTAGAGATAGGGTGGTTTATGACTATCAAGATAAGATTGTATTTTCTGCTGGAAAAGAATTTCGTTTTATAGATTTGAGGAGTTTTAGTTACAAAAATGAAGGCGTAGCGGCGATAGAAGAATATAAAGATATTTATGAGATTACATTAATACCAGAACCAGCCAGAGCGTTTCGACCTTATTTATTTAATCGAGACATTAATGGTAATTTCACTATTGGGAATATCGACGAAGAATATAATTTATTGAGAACAGATTATGGTTTAGTCCTTTTCTCCGTGGAAAAAAACATGCCTTTTTATGATGCAGATGTTTACCTTTTTGGTAAAATGACGGATTGGAAAATCCAAGAGAAATTTAAGATGGCTTATAGTGAAAAATTAGGACTTTATGCGGTAGATGTTTTGCTTAAACAAGGCTATTATAATTATAATTACGCGGTAGTTAGAAAAGGAACGAATGAAGTGGATTTGACGGAATTGGAGGGAGATTGGTTTGAAACTGAAAATGAATATACTGTTCTTGTTTATTATCGCCCTTTTGGTTCTAGATATGACCAATTAGTAGGAGCTTTGACCATCAAATCTAATATTTAATATTCTTACACGACCCTTTAAGCACTTCTTATGGCTCGCTTTTGGCGATTATTAAAATATGCGAAGAAATATAAAGGCCTTCTCTTTTTGAGTGGCCTTTGTAACGTATTGACTGCCTTATTTACGGTCGTAAGTGCCCCTGCCATTATTCCTTTCTTACAGATTCTATTTGGTGTTCAACCTCCAGTTTTAAAAGAACCGATTTTTTCATGGACTTTAGATGGCGTTAAAAACTATACTAATTTTCAGCTAAGTACAATGATAGATCAAGGCGGAAAAGAAACAGCTCTTATCTATGTCTGTATAGGGATTATTTTGATTTTCTTTTTTAAAAATTTATTTCGATATCTCGCTGCCTTTTTTATGTCTCCGGTAAGAAATGGAATGGTAAGAGATATTCGACAACAGTTATTTGAGAAAGTTCTTTCTTTAGATTTAGGCTGGTTTTCTGAGCGTAGGAAAGGAGATTTAATGGCGAGAGTAACGACAGATGTACAAGAAGTAGAAATCAGTATTTTTAATGTTTTGGTTACGATATTTAGAGAACCACTAGTTATTATTGGTAGTTTGATTTTTTTACTTTATGTAAGTCCTCAGCTCACTTTGTTTGTTTTTGGACTTATGCTTTTTACAGGGGTTATTATTGGAGGAATCGGCAAAACCTTAAAGAAGAAATCTGCGAAAGTACAGCAGCGTTTAGGGGATTTATTAGCAATGTTGGATGAAAATCTGGCAGGTTTGCGCGTATTAAAAAGTTTTAATGCCCAACAGACTCAAGCAAAAAAATTCGAAACAGAAAATGATGATTATAGTAATTTACTAACACGTTTATTGCGTCGTAGAGATTTATCCTCTCCTTTATCCGAATTTTTAGGTGTTTCGATGGTGGCGATTTTACTTTGGTACGGTTCTGCCTTAGTATTTACAGGGGAATTGTCTGCGGAAACATTCCTAGCTTTTTTATTTGCTTTCTTTAATGTTAGCCAACCAACTAAAGCTTTTTCCAATGCTTTTTATAATATCCAAAAAGGTATGGCCGCTGTAGATAGGATTGATGAGATTTTAAATGAAAATTCCGTTATTAAAGAAGTTGAGAAACCTGAAAAAATTAATATCTTTAGCAAAGGAATTGATTTCCAAAATGTCAATTTTTCTTATGTTAACGAAGAACGAAAAGCGGTGACAGATGTCAGTTTGTCCATCCCAAAAGGAAAAGTGATTGCGATGGTTGGTAGTTCTGGTTCTGGAAAAACAACCTTAATTGATTTACTACTACGGTTTTATGATACGAATAATGGACAAATTTTAATTGATGGAATAAATATTAAAAAACTACAGTTGAACAATTTGCGTAGCCTTTTTGGCGTAGTTTCTCAGGAACCGATTTTGTTCAATGATACTATTTTTAATAATATTACCTTTGGTCTTCCAAATTGCTCCCAAACCGATGTAGAAAAAGCCGCAAAAATTGCTAATGCACACGATTTTATCGTCCTAACCGAAAATGGATACCAAACGAATATTGGCGATCGTGGAAATAAATTAAGTGGAGGACAACGACAACGACTAACTATCGCACGTGCTATTTTGAGGAATCCACCCATTTTAATTTTAGATGAAGCAACTTCTGCTCTAGATTCTGCATCCGAGAAACTAGTACAAGATGCTTTAGAAAAAATCATGAAAAATCGGACGACGATTATTATTGCACATAGACTTTCTACCATTCAGCATGCTGATGAAATTGTGGTTTTAAAAGATGGCCATATTATCGAAAAAGGAAACCATCAAAGTTTATTGGAACAAGCAGGAGAATACCAAAAATTTGTGCAATTTCAAGTAGTTTAAAAAGAAGGTATAAAAGGTATAAAGGCCAAGAGGTATAAAGGTAAATCGGTTTATTATTGTTCATACCGTTGCTTTTTAACCACTAAACCCTTAAACCTCTAAACCTTTCAACCTATTATTATATGCAACGACTGATACTCATTTTAACTTTTTTATTAACTACGGTTTCTCTAATCGGGCAACCAGTAATTACCTCAGAGGTATTACCTAGAGTTGGTGACACGATTTTGATGGCGAGTGATAATTTGCCAGAAAGTGTGGCTCTTTTGGGCGCAGGTGAAAATCAGTCTTGGGATTTGATGAGTTTGCAATCAGCGTTCACTCAAAAGGTGGCTATTACGAGAGCGAAACGAGGACGAAAGAAAGCACCTTTTACGGCAGTTGGAGTTTTAATGCAAGAAATTAATGGCGTACAGAGTTTTTTCAAAAGTGATGGACATAGTTTATTTCTATTAGGTACCGTAGGATTAGACCCAATGAATATTGGTGTGCAGACAACCACTTATTATAGCGAACCGATGGAGACTGTTCATTTCCCATTAAAATACGGTACAAAAAAGAAAACGGAAGGAGCATTTTCCTTTAAAGTGGCGATAGAAGATTTGCCGAAAGATATTTTGTACACTTTGCCGATTACACCAGACTCTGTTAGATATAAATGCTTGTTGACACAGAATAAAGAAATTGATGGTTGGGGAACTTTAGCCTTACCAGATAATACCTACGATGTGTTGAGAGAAAAAGTGATTGAAGAAAGAACTTATCGAGTGGAAATAAAAGTTGGTAATTTACCTTGGCAAGATATTACAGAAGGGGTAGATGACGCTAGAATTCAAGGTAAACAAATCAGCCAGTCTTTTCACTTTTATAGTAATGAAACGACCTCTAAAGTAGCGGTTGCTTATATGAAGCCGAATGGGGTTAATCCAGAAATGGTTTATTATACGGTTACAGACCCATCTTCCACTATGAGAACATCCAATGGACGTCCTGATATTTATGCTTATCCAAATCCGGCTATAAATGATGTGCGTTTTGAATTTTCTAACTTAAAGCCTTCTGATTATTCTTTGAAGATTTATAATATTTTAGGGGTAGTCGTCATGCAAGAGAATTATAACCTTAATGGTTTTAAGACGGTGAAATTGGATGTCTCAAAATTGCGTAAAGGAACTTATTTATATAGTTTGTCTGATGCAAAAGGTAAGACAGTCGCTACCCGTCGTTTGATGGTTATTCGCCCTTAATGAATGCGAAAAAGGCCTAAAAGACGGAAATTGTGTTTTCGTTATTATTTAGGCTTTAAAATCCGATTTAGAATCTTTTCCGTAATTAAATAAGTTGGTTTTACACCATCCATTCCTAAACTTCCAGACGCTAGTGTTTTTCCTGTTTCTAAAGGATTATCAGAGGCATAATAGGCATAGCGAAGAATGACTTCAGAACTAATACTCTTCCGAATTTTAGATGCCGCTTGTATTGCTTTTTGATAATTAGCTCCTTCCATTTCTAATCCGATAGCTTGCCAAGAGGATTTTAAAAAATAACGAAAAACATCTCTATTTTGAAGGGATGTGCCTAATACGGTAATCATTGGGCCACCAAGCACATTCAAACCATTTCCCTCAAATTCTTTTACTGTAAAATCATTTTCAAAAGGATAGTTATCTGAAATGCCCTCAAATACATGGGCATTGGGTATCATAATATCTCCTTTTCCCCCTTTTAAAATTCCTGCCTTACCCATGATAGCGATGGAAACGACATTGATGCCTATTTTTTTGTCTTCAAAATCGTAGGGTTTAAGTAATTCATCCATCGTTTCATAGGCTTGTTCTCCAAAGGCATAATCCATTACAATAATGACGGGTTGTTCCTTCTTGATATAAGCGGCATTTATTTTAATTTCAGGTGGTAAACTATTGGCTTTTATTTTTTTGGTATCAAAAATTTGTACGGAGATATTAGTGCCACTAGTATCGTCCAATTGATGCATGCCATTTTTTAGTGCAAATTGCTCTACTTTTTTTCGTAAAGATTCCCCTTTAGCCGCACTTAAAGTTCTGGCTAATTGCTCTAAAGAAGTTGCTTTTTTATGTCCATTTAAAGCAGCAAAACCATAAAGCGAATTCATAACACTATGCAAGTTGGCACTGATGATATGAATTGGTCGATCTAATAATTTTTGGTTTTGTAAAAATAACTTAATGTTTTGAGCCCACAGTTCTCCATGAATATGATGACCAATTTTTTCTCTTAAAGCAGAAGAAAAAGAAATTTCTCTATCATTTTTTTCAAATTCTTCCTGCATTGATAATCGACCTAACCAATAAGTAATGTGAAAAATACTATTAACTTTAGGGCTTTTAGAAAACCTTTCGCAAGCATCTAGTGTATCGTTATAGGTTCGGCCTAATAAGGTACTTAAATAGGTATAAGCAACATCTTTATTAAATCCTTCTTCTTTTTCTTCTTCTTTTAAAACGATTTCTTCTAGTCTTAACCATTCTCGTTTTTTTTCTCCTCGATGGTTTAAGCTGTTGTTCCTAATTTTTTCTGCTTCTATGTACATAAAAGTCAGGTGGGTTAGGATATCGTAGATGTCACTTCGACCTCTGGTCATTTCTACAAACATCTGTTCTTCATCAATTCTATAACAGTTTCTTCTTCGTTTAGCAGGGATAATTGGCGAAAAACTAGAATCTTCAAACCCTTCTCTAGAAATTAATCGAACATATCTACACTCTTCTATGCCTTGCGGGAGTCGTTCAAAAATGTATAATAAACCATCTAATTCTACTTGTTCGGGGTCATTGATAGAGCCATATATTTCTGGTTGTAGCGCTTGCAACGCTTCAATCATGGCTTCTCCGGAAACTCCTAAAGGTTTATAACTTCCTCGTATAAAGAGGTGCCGCATGGCAATGTATAATCGCTGTATGGCTTCTCTAGATTCTTGAGCTCTTGTTCGCTTTAGTTGTTGCATAAACTTGTACGTATTGTGAGTTAGAATACTCCTTTTTTATTAATAAAAATAAGTTTGTAGCCAGTCCCATATTGCTACTCGCTCTTTGATTAAATAGAGTAACAACGCAATACTAAAGAATAAAATTCCCAGTTTCCAATTCCTAATCCCTTTTTCTAATTTTTCTCGTCTGCTTTTATATCGACGCCTACCTGAATATGCCATCTTTAAATTTATTTGCCAAGGATTTTTAAATAACCCTTTGTTTAATTATCTTTGTAAAAAAAATACGGAAATAGTGCCTACCCCGTATATGAAAAAATAAGCTACTTGCTTTGTTTTACTGTTCTTTTTATAAACTGTTTTAGTAGTTGTAAGAAGAACACCATAAAATTTTAGCGGAGCATTTTATTTTTTTATAAACTATGAGTGAGAAAACTACCTACCTCGTCACTCTATTATTAGCTAATTAATGAATGGCTTCCCTTATTTGATTGCAAAGATAAGAAAGCTGACATTACCCCAAAGGGATAAATTTAATTGGCTTCATATTTGATTTAATTATAATACAACATCAATCGTTTGTACTCCTTTGTAATAAAATCTTACATGGGACGCAAAAAATTTATATTTTTATATTTGAGAAACGGAAATAAGATGTTGCCATCTATTCCGTCAACAAAATGACTATTCGGACAACCAAAGATTGACGATGTTAAACAAATACTTTTCATTTTTATTCCTTTGCTTTCTATTGATTTGGATACCACTCCAAGCTCAACAGCCAAACCTACCCAAGGCAGATATACCTGTAGAAATTGAATTTTCCGACCAAGGTGGTTTTTATGAAGAAGAAGTAATTCTAGAGTTGCGTTCTCCTGGAGCAGATATTTACTTTACAACGGATGGGTCATTACCGAATAAGAAATCAAAAAAATACGAGTTTCCTATCGTTATAAAAACGACGACTGTTGTCCGTGCGAAAGCTTATAGGAAAAAGAAAGACAGTGATATTTATGGGCATACTTATTTTTTAGAAGAAAAAACAAATAGTTTCCCTACGGTCTCTTTAAGTGTTTCTCCATGGGTTTTATTTGACCCAGAAGTCGGTTTGTTTATGAATGGGCCCGATGCGATTGATTCTCTGTGGAGAAAACCAGGGGCTAACTTTTGGAGTCGTTCAGAAAAAATCATTAACACGGAAATATTTGAAACCGATGGAAAATGTGTGTTTAGAAGTTCTACTGGTTTTCGATTGTTTGGAGGCATGAGTCGATTGTTCCCTCAAAAATCGATGGTTTTAGTGAGTAGAAATGAATACGGGGAGAAACGAATTAAGCATAAAATTTTTGGTAAAAAACAGCCGGCAAAATATAAATTTTTAGTTCTCCGGAATTCTGGTAGCGATTGGGGGAAGACGCATTTTCGAGATGCGTTTATGACGGATTTAGTGAAGCATTGGGATATGGAAGTACAAGCTGACCGTCCTGCGCATGTCTATATCAACGGCAAGTATTGGGGGATTTATCACATTAGAGAAAAAGTTAATCGATACTTTTTAGAATCTCATTGGGGGAATGATAGAGATAGCTTAGATTTAATAGAGCATAGACTTTCTCGAAAACGAGGCAGTAAAAAGCATTATCAGCGAATGCTCGATTTTCTGGAAGATAATGATTTGAGTCAGCCTGAAAATTTTGCTTATATCCAAACCCAAATGGATGTAGATAATTTCATGAATTATAAAATTGCGCAGATTTTTTATGATAATGTAGATGCTGGAGGAAATATTAAATACTGGCGACCTCAAACAGAAGATGGACGTTGGCGCTGGATTTTATATGATACAGATTGGGGCTTTGGCTTACATGAAAAGGATGCTTACAAGCACAATAGTTTGGATTTTCATACAGAGCCAGAAGGTCCAGCTTGGCCTAATCCACCTTGGAGTACTTTTATTTTAAGAAAACTTTTGGACAACGAAGAATTTAGCCAAGAATTTATCAATCGTTTTGCAGACCACATGAATTACTCTTTTCAACCACAAAGAGTATTGACTTATATTGATAAACATTATCGTCAGTTGAAACCTGAAATGCCTAAACATCTTAAACGCTGGCGATTGAGCAAGCGAAAATGGGAGGCACAAGTGCAAGTGCTGCGTACCTTTGGTAAAGAACGACCTCAGTATATGCGGATGCATTTGATGGAAAAATTTAATACTGGAAAGGCCGTTAAACTAAATCTTGCTTGTACAGAAGGTGGAAAAATTCGCTTGAATCATAATTTGGAAATCAAACCTAATCGAAGCTTTAGTGGAGTTTACTTCGAAAAAGTCCCTGTACATATCGAAGCTGACCCCAAATTAGGTTATCAATTTTCTCACTGGGAAGGAATTGAAGTAGAGAAAGGTACGAGAGAATTGACGATGGCTTTATTAGATAAAGAGTCTACTTTGAGAGCAGTTTTCAAAAAAGATGTCAATCCTATTGCTGGGCTGGTAATGTTCAATGAAATTAGTTGCAATAACAAAAAAACAGGGGACTGGGTAGAAATTTATAATCATTCGGATGAATCCGTTAATTTGAAAGATTGGATTTTTGCAGATAATAAAAATAGTTACAGACTATCCGAAGTTATTCTTAGCCCTAAATCTTCAACGATTATTTGCCAAGACTCTGCTAAGTTTGTCAATAAGTTTCCAGACCAAACAAACTTCCAAGGAAACCTTGGATTTGGTTTGAGCAAAAGAAAAGAAAAGTTAAGCTTATATGATAATAGAGGTGCTTCTGTAGATAAATTTCAATACGACTTAGTGCCAAGAGATTCTGCTTTTACGCTTAATCTTTTATTGCCAAATTTGAATAATGGAGATATAGACAATTGGGAAGCTTTGATGGGTACGGGGTCTCCAAATAGACCCAACACTTATTACTTAGAAAGTCGGATTCAAGCACAGCAAGAAGTGTGGTTAAGAGTTGGAGCTGCCTTTGGTGTCGTGCTTTTATTGTCGTTTATGTTATGGATGAAACGTAGACAAGATAGTGCAGAACGAGCACTAAAAAATTAATTTTACAAACCTAAAATATACTTCTTAATGGCCATTGTATTCAGATAATACGATGGCTATTTTGTATACACTATAAACCTAAACCTCAGCCCTATCATTTTGATGGATAAATTATTTTTCAAGATTTTACTTTCCATTTTATTTATTGCCCTTTTTGCACAAATTTCTATCAGTGTTCCTGTTGGAGCAAGTGATATTCCAATTACAGGGCAAACTTTTTCCGTTTTGTTGGTTGCATATATTTTTAAGCGTAGTATCGGAACGATAGCTGTTCTTTCTTATGTTTTACTGGGCATAATAGGTTTACCTATTTTTGCGGATGGAAAAGCGGGGCTAGAGACTTTAATGGGAGGAAGTGGAGGTTTCCTATTCGGATTTGTTGTTAGTGCTTATGTTGTAGGCTATTTAGGCGAAAAAGATTGGACGAAAAGTTTTTTTAAAAGTCTATTCGTCATGACTCTAGGAACTATTATTATTCTCTTTTTTGGTGTCAGTAGATTAACACATATATATGGATTTGGAAAGGCTATGGAATATGGATTTTATCCATTTTGGAAAGGGGCTATTTTCAAGATTATTCTTGGTGCCACTATTCTACCACTCTATCATCGTTTGAAGAAATAGGTAATAGTTTTTAAACAACTTCCTTATTAAATTTAATAATAATGATTTAACTAAAAATAAAACGAGCCATCCAGTTAACAACTGAATGACTCGTAATATATTAAAACTTATTTTTCAGTAGTGCACTACCGAAAATTATAGGCCCAATTTAGTTTTCACTAAAGTAGTTACATCTTGTGTCTCGTCTGCATAAAGAATAGTACTTCCTTGTTGTGCATTTCGGTCAAATATATAATTATAACCGTTTTCTTTTGCTACATCCTTAATAGCTGAATTTACTTTATCAAAAATTGGTTGTAATAAAGTATTTCGCTTTTCCATGATTTGCTTTTCCATGTCTTGTTGGAATTTGCCAATTTTCTCTTCTTCTCCTCTTAACTTCGTTGCCTCGTCTTCAATTTGCTTTGGAGATAATTCCCCCGCTTGTTCTTTTTTCTGTAATGCTTGTAATTTGGTCTGGTAAGATTGTACCATTTGTTGACCTTTTTTCTGTAATTGCTTTTGTAAAGCCTCCATGCTCGAATCTGCTTGCTTTACTTCTGTCATGCCTGATAAAATTTCGGCAGAGTTTAAGTAACCGAACTTTTGTGCATCTGCGCTAAACGCAGTAGCTCCCATGACTAAAACTAAGATAAATAACTTTGTTATCTGTTTCATGAATCTCTGAATTTTTTTGATTAACTGAAAAGTAGTTTTCTATTTTTGAAAATTGTGCGCAAAAATAGAAATTTTGCGCATTCTGATACTATTTTTTTAAAAATATTAATTGACTCTGTCAATAATATCATCGGTCTTGTCGTATGTAGAATTTACAAACAATAAACCTGCTGAACTTCCTTTGTCTAAAATAAAATCAAATTCTCTTGACTTTGCATAATCCTCAATAGTAGAGTACACCTTGTCTTGGATTGGCTGAACTAAAGCTTGTCTTCTTTTGAATAAAGCGCCTTCTGGTCCAAAACGTTGTTTTTGCATTTCTCGCACTGATTTTTCCTTATTCACTATTTCATCCTCTCTTTGTTTTCTAACTTCATCACTTAGCAATACTTGCTCTGCTTGGTATTTATTATACATACTCTTTATGGCATCGTATTCTTGGTTAATCTCTTGTCTCCAAGTTGCTGCTTGCTTGTCCAAATCCTTTTGGGCTTGTTTGTATTCTGGTAAACTTTCTAAAACTTGATTAATGTCAACCACAGCAATTCTTTGAGCGGAAATGGTAGCAGTACCTACAAAAAATAAGACTGCTAAAGATAAAAGGTACTTTTTCATGATATAAACTATTTTGGTTCTTTAAATTTCTAATTAAGTTTTGCCTAAATAAGACTGACAAAATTAGTATTTTATTGTCAGCTTTCTATTTATAGACTACTGCAATATACTAAAAGTTACTTTTTTTAAATTAAGTACAAATGTATAAAAATCGGTGTAACTAATTGATAACGAGGATATTATTTTAGAGGAGGGTGTTAAGAGAACTCAATTCTTTAACGTATGTTTAACGCATCTTTTTACGATTTTAACAGCAGATTTTATGTTTTATAGCTTTTTGGATGACATTTAGGTCAATTCCGTCTCGATTTCACTGATTACTTTCACAGATTTTTGATAGGTTTCTTGCATCGAAGCGCTATTATCCATGCCCGCAAATAAAGCCATTTCTGTAATTTTTATAATGGACATATAATTTGTAATGTGCTGTTCTTGGACTTTTAAGGATTGTAATTTTTGTCGAACATTATCTTTTGTCAATTCTGATAATGGAATACTCAGTTTATCACAAACATAGCCTAAAAGAGCTCTCGAAACTTCATCATAAAAATCTCTACTTTTATTGGCTTTCAAAAATTCATTGGCGATTGCTAGGCGTTTTTCCGCTACTTTTTGTGCTCTTTTACTCTTTAATAAAGCAATATCAATATTGCCGTTTTTAGCGAGTAATCGCTTATAGGCATATGCGCCACCCAATACTAAAAAAGGCAATAATAATAAGCCGTAAAATAGGCCTGTCTTGGGAAAAGGCGTGCCTTTACTATTAAATGAGGTGGCTGTTTTTATGTATCGAATATCTTTATTGACTTCTTTGGGTGTAACGGGTAATTGGGTGGTAGGCGTGCCTTTGCCTTGTCTAATGTTTAAATTGAAAACATTTGGTACAAGTGTAATAAATTTAGCACTATCTGTATCAAAATAGGTGAAGGATGGATTTAGCTGGTACTGCCCTTTTTGTTTTGGAATGGCTAGATATTCAATAGTTTTTTGCCCCTTTAAGGTACCTCCTGATTCTTGGGATACTTCATCTAAAACTTTGGGCTCATAAACTTCAAATACACTTGGAAAATTTAAATTAGGTGGTTGTAAACGCTTAATGTCTCCATTGCCTTGGATTGTCAATTTAATAGCAATCGCATCATCTGTAGTAATATTGGTTTTATCAACAAAAGAATTCATTGCGTACTTGCCAACCGCACCACTAAAGGATGGCGGAACAGGCGTGGGCAATGATTTCACATTAATATCTAATGGATTAGTTTGGACATTAACTGGCTTAATTTGATTACTAAAAAAGAAACTGTTTGGACGCTTATTTCCCGTTATTACGCCTAATCGTACGGTCATAGGAGCAATCGTTTGCAACCCCGTTTGCTGAGGAAATAAAGCAATTCTTTTTAAAACCTTTGTTATGTATTGGACACCATCAACAACTTCTCTTACCTGTCTAGAATCAAAACGACGAATGTCTCTTGCAAAGAAACCTTGGTACTCCGGTTCGAAGGCAATATCGTAATTTTCAATATTGACGGTGGTATATAATTTGTAATCAACGACTAATTGCTGACCAACATAAACTAGGTTGGTGTCTATTTCTGCCTTGACAAATAGTTGTTGTTCTTCGGACGCATTTTTACTCGCTTCACTTGCTTTTATAACATCAATCAGTAATGCGTTGGATTTTAAGGTTTTTCCGTTGACACTTATTGTAGCTGGTGCAAGCGTAAATTTTCCTACCTTATTAGGTTGTAAAGAATAGGAATAGGATACTTTTTGAGTGGCATTTCCATTAATAATGGTCGTACTCATAGAACGACTAGGCCCATTTAGTACTTTGAATTTTTTGAAGGAAGGTGCTTTGAAATTACCTCCTCTTGCGTTATTAAGTGTATAGGTTACTTGGAAGTAACCATTTTCGACCACTTGCTTGGCATCTGTACTTGCTACAAAACTTACTTGTGCAAAACCAACGATACAAATTGTCAGAAGGAGAAATAATAAGGAAATGTGCTTCAAAAAATTCATTTAAGTAAATGCTTATCAATATATCTAAATCTTTAAACTTTGATTACAAACTTACAACTTATAAATTTTACGCTTCTTCTTTTTTTTCTGAGGCTTGCTAGGCTCCATATCCTGTAAAAGTGGATTTTTTTCTTTATTAAAAAAATCATTAAAAAAGTCATTGCCACCAAAGAAATTTTCGCCGCCGAAAAAATCATCCCGATTGAAAAAATCGTTTCTATTATTTTGCCGAGGTTGTTGAATAATGCCATCTGGATTAGCGACCACTAAAACTTCTACTGGTATAGACGCCAAGGGCCCTTTATCTGTTTCCACATAGGCAGGTTCAATAAAATAATAACCAATATCCTGCGGTTCGATATAATAACTATAAGCAACGCTTTGTGTCACTGCTCCATTATTAATCATCATACTAGAAGATTGATTTGGCCCACTAACAATAGTAAACCCTTCAAAAGAAGGCGCTTCAAAATTATCCACAGTAGCGTTTTCTACTGTAAACTTTACCTCAATGTAATTTCCGAGTAAAATAGAATCTCGACTTACTTCCACGGTTAACTTTGCTTCTTCTTGACTAAATACCAATACATTTATCATCATAAAACAAGCAATAAAAGTTACTAATTTTTTCATGAAGTAATTTTTTAAATTTTATACTATCTAGTTTAGAACGTCTAAGAACACAATCTACAAAATGCCCTCCCATCCGCTTGCGGTTCTCTCCTTTGAATGTTCCCCGAACATTCACCCTTCGGGAACAGTCGTTCATCCTGTAGTTACCAGTCCTTACTTGATTTCGAAGGCTTAGATTGTTTCTTCTTCACTTTCTCTTGCACCTTTCGTTCTTCCTCGTCCATGATTTCCAATAGTTGCTCTGCCTCCTCTTTACTCAAATCTTTTGGTTGAGGTTGTTGCTCTTGTTCTTTTTGGTCATCCCCAACAGGTTGTTGTTGCTCTTGCGGCTGTTGGTCTTGTTGTTCCTCTCCTTCTTGTTGCTGTTCTTGGTCATCAGGGTCTTGTTCCCCTTCTTTGGAGTCACTATTTTGCTGCTGCTGCTGTTGTTGCTGTTGAATTTGTAATTGACGTTGGGCTTGCCCTAAATTAAATTTAGTTTCTACATCCTTTGGGTCTAAGCGCAACGCATTTTTATAAGCATTGATACTTTCTTCAAAGTCTTGTTTGGCGTATAAGGCATTGCCTAGGTTATGATAAGCACTAGATTTGGTGGTATTGTCTTTAGCAGATTCTGCTGCATTAGAATAGTGCCGAATGGCTTCATCAAATCTTTTTTGCTGATAAATCGAATTGCCTAAATTATAAGAACCTTTGGTTGTTTTTTTTTCTTCTAGCGCTTTTCGATACCGCTCCTCTGCTCCCTGAAAATTTTCATCTTCGTAGGCATTGTCTCCACTGCGCAATAGTTTATGTGCCGACTGTGCAAATATTTCTCCACCAAAAAATAAAGTGAGAAACAATAAAAAATATGCTTTCATAATCAGTTGATTTTATAAATCTACTTTCCAAATAAATCTTTCTCCCCCAGCCACTTATTCTTTCGATACGACAACAAAAATTCCGTAATTAAAAATAAAATGGCGATGGCTATAAAGTATTGAAAATAACTTTCATATTCATTAAATACTCTTGCTTCAAATTCTCTTTTTTCCATTTGGTCAATGCTATTCCTTAATGCAACGGATACTTCTTCAACATCGCTTCCTGATAAGTTAAAATAGAAACCATTTCCTTCATCTGCCAAATCTTGCATCATAACTTCATTTAAACTAGTCCTAACAGGATTTCCTGTTTTATCTCGTTTATAATCTGACCGTCCACCAATAATCGTTGGAATAAATCCACCGGATTGGGTGCCTACTCCTACACTATAAATAAGCAGACCATTTTCAGCTGCCGTTTTTGCTCTATCCAAAGCATCTTGGTCATGCGTTTCGCCATCCGATATAATAATGATGGCTTTATGCTGTTTATTATCTTCCTCAAAAGATTGTTCCGCTAGATCTATCGCTTCGCTTATAGCGGTGCCTTGAGCTGGGGCTTGACTAGGGTTGGCACTTCTCAAAAATAATTGAGCTGCTGCGTAGTCTGTAGTCAACGGCATTTGCATATACGCATTACCTGCAAATAAAATGATGCCTAAACGGTCTCCTTTTAATTTATCTACTAACTTTTGAGAAAATTTTCTAGCCCGTTCCATTCTATTTGGCGGAATGTCTTCTGCCATCATGCTTTGAGAAATATCTAAAGCAATAAAAATATCAACACTTTTTCGCTTGACTTTTTCTTTTTTACTTCCCCATTGTGGATTTGCCCAGCCTACAATTAGAAACGCTAATCCACAAAGTAGTAAAACAAACTTTGCCGTATGCTTATATTTTGAATAGGCGGGCATTAATTGGGATAATAAAGTGCTATTACCAAATTTGGCAAACGCATTTTTTCTTGCTTGTTGTATCAACCAGAATAATACCATAAAAATTGGTATTAACAACAAAGCGTATAAGTAATCAATATTTTCAAAACGAAAGGGCATGGATTTTTTCGTAGCACGAATATAGGTTCTAGCGATTATTCCTAAGTTTTAAAAAGAGATTTTGACTAAATCTTCTAATATATTTTTAGTTTGCAAGAGCTATCTCCCCCTTTGGAGGGGGCAGGGGGGAGGAATTTTAATAGCTTATTCAAATGTATCCGTTATTTCCACCCCCTTACCCCCGCCAGCGGGGGAAAACATCCTGCAAATTCACAATATTCTTTTTAAAATCATCATTTTTTATTATCCAATAATAATAGGAATAATCAGCATAAACCAAGTTCGTATTTTTTAAAATTCATAGACAAATGCCTAAGGTATCTGCAAAAATAACAAATCTATCTTTTTAAGATAACGGACTTTAGTTAATAAGTGGTTAAAGTGTGTTGATATTGGTTAAATATTCTTCCGCCTGTTGAATAATTGCTTCTTTTTTTGTGGTATCCATTTTATCCCATGTACGATAAGCCATTCCAATTCGTGGATTTTTTTCTAACTTTTCTCTATTCCTAAAATAAAAATGCCAATAAAGGCTGTTGAACGGACACGCTTTTGCGCCTATTTTTTCTTTCTTTTTGTAAAAACAGGTTCCACAATAATGCGACATTTTATCAATGTAGTTGGCAGACCCGGCATAAGGTTTAGTTCCTACTATTCCACCATCCGCAAATTGAGACATACCTCTGGTGTTCGTAATTTCAACCCACTCAATAGCATCCATATAAATGCCCAAATACCACTCATCTACTTCATCTGGGTCAATACCTGCGAGTAGGGTAAAGCTACCTGTAACCATCAAGCGTTGAATATGATGGGCATACGCATAATCCAATGACTGACCAATGGAGTGCTTTAGACAATTCATTTTTGTTTGTCCAGTCCAAAAGAAATTGGGTAAAGCTCTTTTATTTTCAAAGAAATTTAACTGCCTAAACTCAGGCATCTTTTCCCAATAAATACCACGCATATATTCTCGCCAACCGATAATCTGACGAACAAATCCTTCGATTTGTGCGATACTTATTTTTTCTGAATTAGCGTTCCAATGTTTTATTGAACTTAGTACTACTTCTAAAGGCGAGAGCATTTTTGTGTTGATAGAAAATGATAATCTAGAGTGGTATAATGACCAATAATTCGGAGTCATCGCATCTTGATAAGCGCCAAATAAATGTAAACAGTTTTTATTAAAAAAATCTAGTAGCTGTAACGATTCAGCTCGATTAATTGGCCATAAAAATGCTTTTGGGTTCACATTACCAATCGTTTCAATATCGGTGGATTGAATCATATCGTGAATGTCCGTCACGTCTCGCTCAAACATAAAAGGCTGAGTAGGTACATGGTCTTTCGGCAGTTTTTTTCTATTTTCTTTATCGTAATTCCATTTACCTGTGATAGGTTTATCCCCATCCATCATAATGTGGTACTTCTTCCGCATGGAACGGTAAAATGACTCCATCAAATAGGTCTTTTTTCCTTTGAAAAAGTCGGCTAATTCGTGCCTTTCAGTCAGGAAATGTTCCGTGTCTGAGACAGAGGAGGAGATAGCCATTTTTTGACAAAAAGCTTTTAATTGTTCATCTAAACGGTATTCATCGGGCAATTGATATTCAAATTTCTCAATACTCAATCCTTCAATTATTTGCTGTAAATTTTCCGTTAGACTTTGCTTATTTTTTGAATCATCAAGTTGATAATAAATAACTTGATGCCCTTGTTCTTTTAGCGTTGTTGAAAACGCCCGCATCGCAGCAAAAAAACCAATGACCTTCTGAATATGATGTTTGGCATAATCTGTTTCTTGACGCATTTCCATTAGTAGATAATGGACGTCCTTATCTATTTTCTCAAACCATGAATGTTGAAGATTTAATTGGTCACCTAGAATTAGTCTTAGTGTTTTTGGCATGTTAATTTTCTTTTTTCTGTTGTTTATTCCTTCTACATCTTTCACTACAGTACTTTACTTCTTCCCAGTTTTTTGCCCATTTTTTGCGCCATTTGTAGGGTAAACCACAAACGATACATATTTTTTCTGGTAAGTTTTCTTTTTTCATGTTTGTGAAACAGGAAGATGTTAGAATGGTTTACTTTTGAGTTAATAGCTGCTATAGCTTGTGCATTTCCCGATACTCAGAATTAGGAACTTGCTTGAGTAAATAATTAGATGACTTAAACCAACGTTCTTATACAAGTGAATGACTTTATTAGAAATATACTTTTATTTTTCTTTCTGCCATACGCCTCAATAGGGTTTACTCAGAACGTACAATTACATGTGATTTCTAAAAGCGAAACTTCAACACCAAATTTTGAAAAATCATACCCACTCACAGATACGACCGCCATTCCAACAACACTCAATCACTTAATAGATAGCCTACGACAAGCTGCGTTTTTGACTGCTTCGATTGATAGTTTAATTCAAAAAGATACTATTTATACCGCCCATTTATTTTTAGGAAAGCGGTATAATAATTTTCAAATTAGTAACGCTAATATCGAACGAACGATATTAAAGCGAACAGGTTTAGAAAGGCTACTAAATCAATCTATCAGCTATTTTCAACTAAAAAATAGTCAAGAAAAATTATTAGAATATGCCGAGAATAATGGTTATCCTTTTGCCCATGTTCGTTTAACAGACGTACAAATAACGGAGGAAGCAGTAACAGGAAAATTATTTTTGGATAAAGGGCAATTAATCCGATTAGCCAATCTAAAAACAGAAGGGGATGGGCAGTTGAATCAATTTTATTTAGAAAATTATTTAGGGTTAAAAAAAGGAAATTTATACCAAAAAGATAAAATTATTGCGGCTTCGGATAAATTAGCGGAACTACCTTTTATCAAAGAAAGTCGCTCCCCTGCTGTTCGATTCAAAAAAAATGAAGCCACGGTTAATTTATTTTTAGCCCCTAAAAAAGCCAATCGTTTTGATTTTTTGATTGGTGTCTTACCTAATAACCAAGAAACAGGGAAAGTGTTAATTACGGGTGATATTGATGCAGAATTCCAAAATCAATTTGGTAAAGGTGAACGGATTCATTTTGAATTTGAACAATTGCGTCCTGAAACACAGCAACTAGTCTTAGCCACTAATTATCCTTACCTTTTAAAAACACCTTTGGGTGTAGACGCAGAATTTGGTTTATACAAAAGAGATTCCACGTATCGAGATTTAATCTGGAATATTGGCTTGCAATACTTATTTGAAGGGGGCAATTATTTAAAAGCTTTCTCTAAAAATACGTC
>CALJVJ010000258.1 GCA_937974625.1 uncultured Saprospiraceae bacterium | reverse complement strand
GAAACGGGCATTTACAGAATGCGATTACAATAGACCCTTCAATCTTAGAACAAGCAGAAGTTATTTATGGTCCAGGTTCGTTAACTTATGGTAGTGATGCTTTGGGTGGAGTCGTACACTATAGAACAAAAGACCCAGAACTAGCTTATGGTCCAGATGAAGAAATAGTACTTAAAACAAATGCATCCTTACGTTATGCTTATGCCAATGAAGAAAAAGCTTTTCATCTAGATTTTAATCAAGGAAAGAAAAAATGGGGAACATTAACTAGTTTCTCTTTGGTTGATTATGGGCATTTAATATCAGGCAATGTACGGCCCGCAGCTTATCCAGACTTTGGTAAAAAATTATTTCGAGCGCCTTTAGAACCTACGGTCCCTCCATCACAAAAATTTGAAGTAATTAACCCTAACAAACAATGGGGAACAGAATATAGTCAAATAGATTTTTTACAAAAAATAAAATTCCAGCCTAATGATAATATCTACTTTGTAGCAAATATGCAATGGTCTACCTCTAGTAATATTCATCGGTATGACAATTTAGCGGATACGGTATCGACGGCCCGAGATTTAAAGTGGATAGAATGGTTCTATGGTCCACAACAAAGAATTCTAGGGTCGGTGAAAGCCAGATTATTAAATCAAAAACATTTTGATAGGGGGACGATTATAGCATCCTTTCAAAAAGTAGATGAAGACCGTCTAAAACGTAAGTTTGGCAAAAACTGGAGAAGTGTAAGTGAAGTAGATGTATATATCTATTCACTAACTGCCGATTTTGATAAGTTCCTAACTAGTGACGAGCGGACCACACTTTCCTACGGCTTTGACCTAAGTAGAAATAATGTAATCTCAGATGCTTTTGAGATTTATGCACCACAAGGTGCCCAACAAAATAATATTAGAAGAGAGGCCGACGATATCATTACCCGTTACCCTAGTGGTGGCAGTTCTATGAACGCTTACGGTGCTTATTCAAATTTAAAATGGAGAAGTAAAGATAATATCCTAGCAGCAGAAGCAGGACTAAGATATAGTTATGTACAGTTAAAGGGTTTCTTTGGAGCAAATGACCCTATTAGTTGGCCTCAAAATTATATTGACGGCATTAAGCTAAATAATGGAGCGCTAACTTTTGGAACTGGTATAACAGCCAACACAAAAGATAAATGGCAGTTTAGAGGATTAGTAGCTTCTGCCTTCCGTTCGCCTAATATTGATGACTTTGCACAAATTAGAGAAAAAAATGGGTTCATTACCGTTCCCAATACAGAACTAAAGCCCGAAAAAGCATTAACTTTTGAAGTAACCGTCGGCAAACAACTAGGCGAACTAAAAACAGATAACACTGGAAGAAAATCAGGCTTAAGCTTGCATCTAAGTGCTACTGTTTTTAATACCAATTTAAGAGATCCTTTAACTAGGAAAAATTTTGCCTTACCTGATGGTTCCATTACATTAACAAGAGATGAAGAGTTATTAGAAATACAAGCTAACGTAAATTCTACTAAAGCAAATATAAAAGGGTTATCAGCAAACGTTGTGCTGAAAATGGGAGAAAATTTTGAGTTCCAGTCTAATATTAATTTCACAAAAGGAACAAGTCTCTTCCAAGATGAGATAGCAGGAATAAAGATAGATACTATTGTACCTTTTGGTCATATTCCTCCAATGTATGGAAAAACCAGTTTAACCTTCAATTTAGGTAAATGGAAAGTTTCTCCGACAATTCGCTATAACGGGAGAAAGCGCCCTAATGATTATTCAGTTGCTTCTGCAAGAATAATAGATGGAGAAGTATTTTTAAGAAGAGATGGAACTTCTGATAATATAGATTATACACCATACGGTTTTATCGATGTGAACGGAGACCCTTGCGACCCAAATTCACCAAGAGGAACATCCTGTGTTGAGGGCTATGCAGGTTCACTAGCATGGACAACTTATAATATATATACAGAATACAAGTTCAATGACAAGTTTTTTATGAATCTTAGTATAGAAAATATTGCAGATTTACATTACCGACCATTCTCTTCAGGAGTAAGTTCAGCGGGTCGAAATTTTGTTATAGGTTTAAGAGCAAGCTTTTAAAATCAGCCTTTTATTTTAGTTCAGCATCTTATTTGTACAACCCACTAGCCTCGATATATTCAAAAACCTCATCTACTACTAAATATTGAATAGATTGTCCATTTTGAATAGCCTTTCGAATATAGCTGGCAGAAATATCCATTAAAGGAGCCTCAAACAAAGAAACTTTTTCATGAGTAGCCAAATTTCCTAATTCATATTTTGGTCGGCTATAAACGTAAATCTGATGATTATCTAAAATAAGTTCATAGTTTTTCCATTTGTGGAAAGTCCCTAAATTGTCTCCCCCCATAATTAATACAAATTCTTTTGTAGGATGTTTTTCTTTTAAGTAAGTAAGCGTATCAATCGTATAAGAAGGCTTTGGCAAATCAAATTCGATATTCGATGCTTTCAATTTAGGATTATCTCCAATAGCCAACCGCACGAGGTGTAAGCGGTCGTAGTCTCTTGCCAGCGATTGTTTTTGTTTAAAAGGATTTTGAGGAGAAACAACCAACCAAACTTCTTTCAAATCCGTATAACTAGCCATGTAATTGGCAATAATTAAATGTCCAACATGAATAGGGTTAAAAGAACCAAAAAATAAGCCTATTTTCATTTTAAGTCGATTCAGAACAATTAAACAATAAGCGTAAAAAATACACTTAAAAATCGTAATTTTACATTCACACAAGCAAAGTAACAATAAATCTAATTTATATCATGGCAAAAATTTTAGTAACAGGCGGTTGTGGCTATATAGGAAGTCATACACTTGTCGATTTAATAGACAATGGATTTGAGGTTGTTTCAGCAGATAATTTCTACAATTCGGATGCTGCTGTCCTAGCGGGAATCAAAAAGATTACAGACAAGCAAGTAAAAAATTATGGTATCAATCTTTGCGATTTAGCTGCTACTCGTCAAATTTTTATAGATAATCCAGATATAGAAGGAGTTATACACTTTGCAGCGTTAAAAGCGGTAGGAGAGTCTGTAGAAAAACCGCTGCTTTATTTCCAAAACAATCTAGGCAGTTTATTAAATATTTTGGAATGCATGAAAGAGTTTGAAGTAAAGAATCTAATCTTTTCTTCATCTTGTTCTGCATATGGAAATGCGGATGAATTACCAGTAACGGAAAATACCCCATTCAAAGAAGCAGAAAGTCCTTACGCGCGCACAAAACAAATGGGAGAGCATATTTTAGTAGACTTTGCTAAAAAGTATAGCAATTACAATTGTATTTCTCTTCGGTATTTTAATCCTGCTGGCGCGCACGAAAGTGCCATTATTGGAGAATCCCCAACCAATAATGCCAGCAATTTAGTCCCTGTTATTACAGGAACAGCTATAGGTAAAAGAGAAAAAATTAGTGTTTTCGGAACAGACTATGATACCAGAGATGGTAGTTGTATTCGAGACTATATTCATGTAATGGATTTAGCCAATGCGCATACTAAGGCTATGCAATTTGTCATAGAAGGTAGAAACGAAAAAAATTCAGAAGTATTCAATTTAGGAATTGGCGCAGGTGTTTCTGTCTTAGAAGCGATTGATGCTTTTGAGAAGGTCAATAAGGTAAAATTAAATTATGAATTAGGGCCAAGAAGGGCAGGAGATGTAGTAGCCATTTACGCTAACTTTGAAAAGGCAGCCAAGCTATTGGGCTGGCAGCCTACAAGAAATATCGAAGATATTATGCGAACAGCATGGGAGTGGGAAAAGGTGAGAAATGAATAAGCGATTCCGAAGGATGAAGGTCTAGAAGACCTTCAAGCGAATGAACCGCAAAGCGGGCGGGATGCTAAATTCTAATTATTTTAATTCCAAACCGCTTTATAAAAAAAAATGAAAAAGCCGCCTAGCAAATGTTAGACGGCTTTTTTTATCGATAGTAGTATATTATCCTATTTGAAGAAGTATTATTGTTTCTTAATAAAAAAAGTGGTTGCTGTAGCAGAGCGAATAAGAGCTTGATAATTACCCGAAGGTTAATAAATAGTGCTAAGTACAACAACCACTTTGGTCAATGCTGTATGTGTAAAAGTGGTATTCTTTAATACTACTTTCAGTTAATCAATTGCAAAATAAGGGATAAAAGAATAAGAGAAAATAGGTAATTTTTAGATGGTATAAGTTTAACCTCTCAAAAAGTATTTTAACTAAAATGTTAAGGCCTTAAATTACTTTAACACTGATAATCAACAACTTACAGAGGGTTCGGAATAGTTTAAAAAGAACTATTAAAAATTTTAATAGACTGTTAAGACTGGTAACAAATCAATTCCGTCTCTTTTAATTGATTTATTAATTGAATGGTTGAAAACCTATCCAATTAAGAGCATGTCTAATAATCAATTATAAAGCCTCAAAACAGAATTGATTTATTGTCAATACTAGAATAAATTAAAGTCCTAATTTTGCCTTATTTTTGGAACAATTATGAAAAAGAAGTTGTCCACAACAGATAAAACGACTCCCAAAGTCAAAGCTGGCGTAAAGGCTCCTACCGCTCTCAACCCGCAGTTAAAAAAAATTCTAGCAAAAAAGAAAAAGCAACAAGGCAATGCTACCGATTATTTTCAAGGTATACGAAAGGGAGATAAAGTCGCTTTATCTCAAGCCATCACTATCATAGAAAGTACTCGTCCAACAGACCAAAAAGTAGCAGAAATAATTATTGAAAAATGTTTGCCCTTTGCCAACCAATCTATTCGAATAGGCATTACCGGAACCCCTGGAGTTGGAAAAAGTACTTTTATAGAATCTTTTGGAAATCATCTTTTAACAGTACATAAAAAAGTAGCGGTCTTAGCCGTAGACCCATCCAGTCAAATTAGCGGAGGAAGTATCTTGGGAGACAAGACTAGAATGGAAAAATTAGCGCATCAAGAAAATGTTTTTGTCCGTCCGTCCCCTGCGAAATCATCTCTAGGTGGCGTTGCCCGAAAAACTAGAGAAACGATGATATTATGCGAAGCTGCTGGGTTTGATACTATTTTAGTAGAAACAGTCGGCGTTGGACAATCAGAAACATTGGTCCATTCTATGGTCGATTTTTTTCTTCTTTTGTTATTACCTGGGTCTGGTGATGAATTACAAGGTATCAAAAGAGGCATCGTAGAAATGGCTGATTTGGTATTAATTAATAAAGCAGATGGAGATAGAATCAAGCTAGCGAAAAAAACTAAAATAGATTATAAAAATGCCCTCCATCTTTTTCCTGCTAAAGAAAGCCAATGGGTAGCACAAGCACTAACTTGTTCTGCGATAAATAATGAAGGTATTGAAAAAGTATGGGTACAAATTGGAAAATATATGCAGCAGACCAAAAACAATAATTACTTTGATAACAATCGAAAACAACAGGCAAAGTACTGGCTATTAGCTTCAATTAATCAAGGTTTACAGACTGCATTTTATAATAATGAAGTTATCAAAACAGAATTAGGCCTTATCGAGAAAGCCGTTTTAAGTAATGAATTATCTCCATTTCAAGGAGCCGAACGTTTATTAAAATTATTCAAGCACCGTTAAGAAGTTTCAATGATTACACAAAATATCAATCATCTAATACCCATTGTATTTGTCCTGCTGCTAATAAATTGCAGCAACGAACCAAGCAACTCCACTAACGAATCCCTTCCTAATACACCCGAAACAGTCAGTAAACAATGGCAATTATACTTAGACAATAATGAAATAGAAAAAGTTGCTACACTAAGCACCACCACCACAAGAGAATGGCTCACAGAAAACAAAGCATTATTATTGAGTGATACCCAAGTCTATAAAACAGAATTCGTTAAAATGAACTGTGATTCAACAGGCAATAAAGCTACTTGTAAATACACGATTAAAGAAGAAGGAGAATTAATAGAAGATGTTTTTTTATTAAAAAAGGTAGGTGGTCAATGGTTGGTAGACCTAGAAGAATATGGAGATAGTCCAGCTTTAGAAGAGCAAATTTTCCAAGAAATGGAGAAGGAGTTAAAGTTGGATTAGGTAATATCAACGAATTCATTTCTTATAAAAAAGTGTAATTAGATAGTATTCGACACGGAAACCTCTTCGAGGTTTATACGGAGAGAACGGTTGCTTTACTATTATGTGTTCTAGGTCGTGTTCCTTTGCAGCATTTGACCTAGAGTATGAAGAAGTGTAAGCTTCTGAACAGCTTTAGCGGAGGAGATACTACAGCAACCGTTTCGGGTAGGTTTGAACTTTCTTTACTTCGCTAATTCCTTCACTTTAGCAAATAGTGTATCTTCGTCACCTGGCTTATATTTTCTTTTGTGATAAACAATCGTTCCATCTTTATCAAAAACAAAAACTTGAGGCAATCCATTTAACCCTCCTGGCATGACGCCCATAAATTTGCGAGTGTAATCATGATAAGCTTCAAAAGTCCATCCACCTGATTTTACACGACTGACAAATTTTTCTGCATTTTTAGGAAAGTCAGTGGAGATGGCATATAAGTTAAAATCGGCTTCTTCTTGCCATTGCGGGAATTTATTTTTGATAGCATTTAACTCTAAGCCACATGGGTAGCAAGTTGTCAACCAAAACATCACAACAGAAGGTTTTCCGTTTTTCTTCAATACTTCTGAAGAATTGATTACTTTTCCGTCTGGAGTTTTTAAATCTATACTATATGGATAATCTGTTTTAATTGGCAGTTCCAAAGGATAACCAGGAGGTAAATATCCTTGTGCAGGTGTTATTTCTTTGTGAGCGGTGAAAGAAGCTTTCGCTACTTCAACTTTAGCTTGCTGAGCTTGTTGACATGCAGAGAAAAAGAAAATTAGGGAGAAGAAGAAAAATATTTTTTTCATGGAGATATTGTGAAAGATTAAATAGTATTTGTTGATTTTTACACTTCAAAAATACAGTTAATATTAAGTGATAGCAAGAATTATCAAATCAGAATGAAAGATCTAACAAATATTTATGAAAAGCGGGCGACTCAATTTGCTACATTGGCTGCAGAATTGAAAGAAAAGTACAATCGTTTTTCTATTATACGGCTTATTGTATTTTTTGTCGCCATTTTTATTGCCATTTTTATTTTTTCTAAAACAAATGTGGTATTTGGCATTATTTACCTTGTTCTATTTCTTTTTGGATTCAGCAAATTTGTCTTTTGGCATAGAGCTATTTTAGAGCAAGCGAATCATAATCAATTTTTGTCGGATATCAACCAGGAAGAAGTAGCTGCCTTGGCACATGAATATCAAAATTTTGGTGCAGGTACTGACTTTATTGATTCCATGCATCCTAATACGGTAGATATGGACATTTTTGGGGAATATTCTTTGTTTCAATATTGTAATCGAACTTCTACTGCTATTGGGGCACAACGATTAGCTCACTACCTAAGTACGACTGCTGCGAAAACTGAAATTTTAGATCGCCAAGCGGCTATCAAAGAGCTTTATCCGAAATTAGATTGGCGACAAGATTTTCAAGCGACTGGCCGTGTTACCGATGACAATGCAGACCATCTTCGCTTATTGACGGGTTGGCTTTCTGATGCACTTTTTGTGAGCAATAATAAGTGGTTGAAATTAGCATTGATTATTGTACCTATTTGGATGTTGATAGGGATGTCTTTGGCAATTTATTACCTGTCTTGGCAAATTGCCCTTTTGTTTGTTATTCTTCCAGGAATAATTTTAAGCAAAACGGTGGAGCGAGTCAATGAAACACATAACCGAACAACCCATGCCGAGAAGACCCTTTCTTTTTACGCAAAATTAATTCAGCGAATTGAATCCGAATCTTTTGAAGTACCCAAATTGAATCAGCTTAAAGCTAATTTCTTAGCAAATAATCAAAAGGCGTCTACACAAATTCAGCGTTTGTCTTATATCATTGGACAGTTAAATGTGCGCTATAATGCTTTTGCTATCTTTTTTAATTTAGCGGGCTTATGGGACTTACAATATGTTAATAAATTAGAAAAGTGGAAAGCTGTTAATAAAACAGAATTGCCTAAATGGTTTGCCGCTTTACAAGAATTTGAAGCTTTAAATAGCTTGGCGACTTTATATTATAATAATCAAGATTGGACTTTTCCAACTATTATGGAACAACAAGAATTGAATGGTATCCAATTAGGACATCCCTTGATTCACCATTCTAAACGGATAGCTAATGATTTTCATAGCCCTACACAAGCGCATATTAAATTGGTTACTGGGTCCAATATGGCAGGTAAAAGTACTTTTCTGCGGACGGTTGGTTTGAATATTATTTTGGCAATGTCTGGTTCCGCAGTTTGTGCAAAAGAATTGACTTTACCGCTATTGCAAATCTATACAAGTATGCGTACACAAGATGCTTTGCACGAAAGCACTTCCTCTTTTTACGCGGAATTAAAGCGGTTAAAAGTTATTATTGAAGCGGTAGAAAGTGAGCATAATATTTATTTCTTATTAGATGAAATCTTAAAAGGGACAAATTCTAAAGACCGACATACGGGTTCTAGAGCTTTGATTGAACAGATGATAAAAAGTAAAGGGGCTGGAATTATTGCAACCCATGATTTAGAATTGGGCAATATGCAAGCAACTGCAAATGGAGCTATTGAAAATCTCTGTATGGAAGTAGCAGTTGAAAATGGTAAACTTAGGTTTGATTATACCTTGGAGAAAGGCGTTAGTAAAAGCTTTAATGCTACTATCTTGATGAAAGAAATGGGTATTAATATTCAGTGATTGGATATTTTTTTAATTTTTAAAAACTCCAACAACTACCTTATTGACCCAAATAACAGCCTATAACTGCCATAGTGTTCGGGTTAGAACAAAAAAGTAGTGGCGTGTTTATTTGCTGAATGTTATAGGTTTTCCAGTAGCCGTTGGATGCTCTTCTTTAAATGGGGTTTTATAGCTCAAATAGAAAACGTGTTAGAATACTTTAATTTGTGACATGGTTAATTGACGCAAATATAGATTAAAGAAATTTAAAAAGCCTGCTCTTTTCTTTATTTTTCAAATAAAAATTTGCCAAATTATTTTCTTCCTTATTTCTTTAGAAAATTGGTATTTTTGCCAACTTTAAAAAATAACTTTCAAAATTTATACAATGGCTACAGTAGCAGATTTTAAAAAATACGTTGAATCCGTAGAAAAAAAGAAAGGATATACTCGCCCACTTGCTTTTGGCTTAGGTATCCGTAAGTCCAAAGGAGATAAAACTTTGGATGTATTTTTTCCTGGTATTAATTATAATGCGGCTTTTGGCACAGCGGCTGTTTTACAAGATGTGTCTAAATTTAAAGGAAATGATAATGGTTATAAAACATTAACCAAAAAGGCATTACAATCTGCTTTTGATAAATTTGAAGCATTTCATAAAGAAATAGGAAAACATCCAAACATCACCTTGATTCAACAATTGTTGACTAGTTACAAAAGTGTCAAGGCTTATCACAAAACAGAAGTTATTGTCTATTTTTTATTTGATAAAGACCAACCTGTACAAGATGCAGTAGAAGGATATTTTAAAGTACAATGCTTATCTCAATTACATGTAAAACCACACGGTATTAATTGTAGTGGTATCTTCGGTAAAATGAATAATATTGCTTGGACAAGTAATGGCCCAATCTTACCAGAAGACTTAGCTGAAGAGCGAATTAAAGCTACTTTCAAAGGAGAAGAGTTAGTGGTGAGTCACGTAGACAAATTTCCTTATTTGGTAAGTTTTGGTGTGCCAAATGGTGTCCGAGTTGTTTCTGGTTCGCAAGCTCGACTAGGCGCGCATTTAAGTCCCGGTACAACGATTATGCCTGCTGGTTACGTTAATTTTAACGCTGGAACACTAGGAAGTGCTATGATAGAAGGTCGAGTTTCGGGTGGCGTGGTAGTTGGCAATAAATCTGATATCGGAGGAGGTGCTTCGATTATGGGCACGCTTTCTGGTGGTAATAAAAATGTAATCTCTATTGGTGAACATTGTTTACTAGGTGCGAATGCTGGGACAGGAATTTCATTAGGAGATGGTTGTACTGTTGCGGCTGGTGTTTATATTACTGCAGCCTCTAAGGTTTCCTTGTATAATAAAGATAAAAAGCCAGTCAATCTTGTCGGAAAAGTAGTTAAAGAAGGAAAAAACGTAGTTAAAGGAATGGACTTGAATGGCAAGTCTTACATGCTTTATTTTAATGATTCTCAAACGGGTAAATTAACGGCTCGACCAAATACTAAAGTGATTGAGTTGAACGAAAGCTTACATGCTTAGTAGCAACTAAAAAATAAAGTGAAATGCCCTAGTAATTTAAAATTGCTAGGGCATTTCTTTTTGTGCAATAAGCACTGCGTAAAAGTGCAAGGATATCTCCTATAAAATCTATTATCTTGCAAGTTCAAATTAGAATGTGTAATTATGAAAGAGACTAAAGACAATCCAATTTTTAAAGCTCATTTAAAACCTAGCAATTTATATGTAGGTGGTAAGGCTAGAAATGAGATAGATAGTGGTGGTAAAAAGATTTTTAAATTGTCTTCTAATGAAAATTTATTAGGCAGTTCGCCGAAAGCCTTAGAAGCTATCCGAGCACAGATAAATAACTTGAGTGAATATCCTGATAGAACTGATAAAAGACTACAAATTGCTTTGTCTGCTTTTTATAAACATAAATTGCAAGTTGGCCAATTTCTTACCTCGAATAGTGGTTCTGAAGTATTAGACTTAATTATTCGTGCTTTTTTGGGTGAAGGACTAGAGTACATTACGACGAATCCAATGTTTAAGCCTTACCAGATGTTTTCGGATAGAATGGCTGCGAAGCAAGTAGATGTTCGATTATTAGATCCAGCTTATACATTAAATGTGGAAGGTGTTTTAGCAGCCATTAATGAAAATACAAGACTCATTTTTCTAACTTCTCCCAATAACCCTACGGGGACCTATATCCCTAAAGCTATCTTGGATAATTTTATTAGTCGATTGCCAGCGCATGTTGTTTTGGTATTAGATGAAGTTTATTTTCATTTTGCGGAAGCTAAAGATTATACCACTGCTTTGCCCTATGTCTTGGCAGGGAAAAATGTAATTGGCCTAAATAGTTTTTCTAAAACTTATGGATTGGCTGGATTGCGCTTAGGTTATGCTTATACGACACCTACATTAGCCGCATATGTACAGCGGTTATATAAACCTTTTCAAGTAAATACTTTGGCATTGGAGGCAGGAATAGCTGCTTTATCTGATACCGAATTTTTAAATAAGACGGTTACTTTAGTACAGAAAGAGCGATTGTTTGTATATGAGCATTTAGACAGATTGGGGATGAAATATTGGAAATCTCAAGCTAATTTTATTTTAATAAAGCCCGAAATGGATGCCAAACACTTGGTAGCGTTATTACAAAAAGAAGGAATTATGGTACGACCAGTAGCGGGCTTCGGCGCACCTGGGTGTGTACGTGTAACGGTGGGGACGAGAGAAGCCAATTTGGCTTTTATTAGCGCTTTAGAAAAAACTTATACCTGTTAGATTTTAGAAATCTAACAGGTATAATAGGTTACGGGAAGTTATTATAAATATAATTGAATTGTTTATCGACGACTTTTGCGACCTCTAAAAATACTCATAATCCAAAGAATCACAACTGCTCCAACCGTTGCAGATACAACCATACCTACCAAGTTTTCTGGCAAACTCACGCCAAATGTATTGTCTATAATTTTTACGATTCCACTTCCTGGACTCACGCCTAAGTAGTTGAATATATGCCCTCCGACTACCGCACCAGCAATACCCAAAATCGCATTGATAATAAATCCGAAATTATCACCTCGAATAACTCTTGCTGCTAAAGAACCAGCAATGGCCCCTACGATGACCATAATAATTAAATTAAAAGCATCTCCTTGCAGTAAGTTTTCCATGTTTATATTTTTTAGTTAAGAAACGACAAAAAAACTCAATTGCAGTATTTATTTTTTTGTCAATACTATTTAGGTAAATGATTAGCCACTTACCAAATATTAACCGCTAAAGTAAATAATTTTTGTGTAACCTGCTAAAATTTATCACTTACCGAGCATATCGCCATCGTCTCCAATAATTATACCCAATCCCAAAAAGAATTAATAGAATTAAAGGCAAAATGATATTAATCAACTGCCACTTAGTTTCTTCTTCTTCTGCCTTCGGTTCATTTAATAAACGTAATTTGACCTCTTTGGACCGAGCTGCAATTACGCCATTATCATCAATCATATACTCAATCGCATTGATTAAAAAATCTTTATTGGCGAAGGTGTATTCTTCATATCGATTGAAGCCTAAAGGAGCATAGCGATTATTTTCAGCATCCGCATAATTACTGATGATATCTCCGTCGGCTACTACTAACATTTTTGTAGGTTCACTTTGTGTTTTATATTCAAACCCTAATTGCTTATAAACTGCTAAAAAATCACCTTTAGGGCGATTCTCGTATAAGGACGGAAATTCTCCTTCTAATAGGATAGCTAAGGGCTGAAATTTTTTATTATAAGTTGAGATGTCTGGTTTTGTTTTGAGGACTTCAAAACTTAAGCGCATAGGGAAAAGTTGTGCTTTACTTCGTTCAGAAGTAGTTAGCAAAAAGGTCTTTTTAATAGGCGTTTTTGTTCGAACAGAATCAAGCGTATTTGCGAATAATAAATTTACAGGACCTAGACTTTTAGTCACAGGATGGTCTTGATTAGGAATAGAGACTAAGTGATAGGGCCAAGGAAATAATTGAGGGGTCCCACGTTCATCAATGATTTGCGGAATTTTGGTGCTTTGTAAATCCATAACGAGGCTGTTGTCAACTTTAACACCATAATTATAAAGCAATCGCTCTAAATTGAAAAGGTCATCTGTGAAAGGATAGGGGGCGTAAGCGCCTCTTCGTCCAATACTATCTAAACTAACATTCATTGCATCAATCAACCAAATAACTTTTCCGCCATTCATCACATATTGGTCGATTTTGAATTTATCTTTTTCACTAAAAGAAATACGTGGCTTGGCTATAATTACTACCGAAATTCCAGGATTGATTTGCACTAAGCTATCTAAATTAATGTCCCCTACATCATAAAAAGACCGCAATTCGTTCCTAATATCTTGAGTATTTGCTCTTGGCAATTCTCCGTGTTGAGTTGTAAAAGCAATTACAGGTTTTCGAGAAGTCTGTAGTTTCTGAATAGCATTGGCCAATTTGTATTCTAATAAACCAACAGAATTATTTAAAGCTTCATGAGAAGACATCCCTGGTATATTTTCTCCCACTAAATCTACTGGAATTGCTCGACCTTTATAGTTTAAAACCGCATAAGGATAAAAACGAACGGTTCGTTGTTCTTTACCATCTCGAATATTTAAATTCTTTGCTTTTAAACCATCATTCCTCAATTGCTTGATACGGGCATTTTTTTCTTCTACTGGTAAACTATTGGGAATTGGGTCTTCAAACTCATATTCTATCTCTCCAGAAATACTTCTGAAGTCATCCAAAATCTCTCTAGTCGCTTTTTGTAAACGCTTAAAACCCGCTGGAAAATCCCCTTCTAAATACACTTTTACATAGACTACATCATCTAAACCCTGCAATAATTGCTGGGTAGGTTCTGTCAGCGTATAGCGATTTTCCTCGGTCAAATCCACATAGTCATAAAAATAATTTCCTATCACATTCAAACCGATTGCAATGCCAATAACTAATAGTAAATTTATAATTGATTGTCTCATGTTTTATAAGAATCGAGAGTAGAGATTAGAGAATAGAGATTTTCAAAACCTCCCTGATATAAGAATTATTACCCGTATTGAATCCTATTTTTAATGTATAGCAGAATACGACCTAGAACAAGTTCCAAAAGTATGACCTAGCTCGCCCATCCGCTCGTTCTCTCCTTTGGCTCGCCCGCCCGTTTCACGGTTCACAAACTTTGTTTGTTCATTCTGGACATTCACCTTTCGGGAACAGTCGTTCATCCTGTCTACCACTTCCTGCTTTCTAAAGCAGTTTGACTGCCCATTAAAAAGACTCCGATAACTGAAAAGAAATAAATAACATCTCGACTATCCAATACCCCTCGACTAATCGAGGTATAATGATAATCGATGCCAATCATCTGTACGATATCATCCGTTTTACCTAAAAAGATTGGCAACCGACTTAGATAATCAAAGCCCCAGTAAAATAAGAAGCAGAAAAATAAAGCGAGTATAAAAGCGATAATTTGATTATTAGTAATAGAAGAAGCCAATAAGCCAATAGCTACAAAAGTACCACCTAGTAAAGCCAACCCAATATAAGATCCAGCGATAGCCCCAGCATCTAAATTCCCTTTGGGCGAACCTAATTCATGCATCGTATAATAATAAAGCAAGGTTGGCAGCAAAGCAAAAATGACTAGTAGCCAACAAGCCAAAAATTTTCCGACTATAATTTCCCAATCTCTCAAAGGACGAGTGACTAATAATTCAATGGTGCCTGTTTGTTTTTCTTCTGCAAAAGAACGCATCGTAATGGCAGGAATTAAAAACAGAAAGACCAATGGAGCGATTTCAAACAGCGCATCCAAAGAAGCTACTTTATAGCGTAGTAAACTATAATCTGGAAATACCCATAGCATCAGCCCCATAAAAATAAGGAACACACCAATAACGATATAACCAATAAGTGAACTGAAAAAAGTATTTATTTCTTTATAAAATATGCTAAGCATAGAGTAGTTAATTGATTATTTATTATTGGTTGATTGGAAAATTAACGGGGTGTTTATCGTTGTATAGTAGCAGCGCATCGAATAGTTTATCCTCTGCCTTTACGGGGCCTAAACTTTTTAAAGCTTGTATGATATCTGGTTCTTCTGTTGTCCATTTGATTAAAGTTTGATAATTGAAATCTACTACTTCACCCGT
Organism: uncultured Saprospiraceae bacterium; assembly: GCA_937974625.1. Classification (GTDB taxonomy): domain Bacteria; phylum Bacteroidota; class Bacteroidia; order Chitinophagales; family Saprospiraceae; genus JAFMDF01. The sequence continues at coordinate 2,092 of CALJVJ010000258.1, read as the reverse complement.
TTTAAAACGAAGCATTTTTTCTTTAATAATTGGTAATTTTCGCATTGCTTTTCCTGTTCGAAAAGGTTTGCCAATTAGGGGATTATAAGCTTTGAAAGTCACTTCTTTTTCTTCAATATCATCATAAGCGTAGTAGCAAATATTTCCCCTTACTTCCATCGCTGCAAATATTTTTAAATTATGGGCAGGTAAATTAGTAGCTGCTTTGACATAAGGAACCCCACGAATCACTATACCCCACATCTTGTCTAAATCTAATTTTTTATTGCTAGCCTTTAGCGAAATGTATTCTACTTTTGCCTGTTTTGTTTTTTCGTTGATGAAAAAATTACCTGCTATATCAGCGGCCTTAATGTCAGGTGTATTTTTTTGAAACGCTTCAAAAGTCAGGTACACGCCACTTTCAAAGCGAAATGCTTGTGTCAATTGAGTTTGGGCGGATAAATAGAAAGGAAGAAAAAGGATAAGTAGACTTAGCAAACCAATGATTGGATGTTTAGGATGCAATTGGGATTTTGCATGTAGTTTCTCCCCTTCTGGAGGGGGCAGGGGGGAGGAATATTGGAATTGCTTACCTTTTCCTCCCCCTAACCCCCTCCAAAGGGGGAAAAGCATCGTGCTATCAGAAAATATCTTGCTTAAAAAGTTAGTTTTATTCATCATTTATTAACTGATTTACCATTTACAACTTATCACTTACCACTCACAACTTACCACTAATTATTTTGTCAATTGTTGGAAGACATCTTCCACGCTGTATTGTTCTTTTTTCATTTCTAAAAGTGTCAAATCATTCGCGACTGCAAAATTGAAAATTTCTGCTCTAATATCCCTGTTTTTTTCAGAAATTAATTGCCATCGACCATTGCCAAGTGATTTGATGGTTTTGATTTGTTCAATTTTATTTAGTTCCTTTTGTGCTATTTTTTGAGCAAATTCAACAGTTACAACTGTCTCACCAGTCATTTTTTGTTGGAGGGTTTCTATGGTATCATTGGCGACCATTTCTCCTTTGTTGATGATAATGACACGGTCACAGAGTGCTTGTACTTCTTGCATAATATGGGTAGAAAAGATAACGGTTTTCTCTTTGCCTATTTCTTTAATTAAGCTTCTGATTTCAATTAATTGATTCGGGTCTAAACCAGAAGTAGGTTCATCCAAAATCAAAACTTCAGGGTCATGTATCATCGCTTGTGCCAGCCCAACTCTTTGTCGATATCCTTTGGACAGCGAACCGATTATTTTATTTTGTTCCCTTTGTAAACCAGTTCTTTCTATCATCTCGGCTACTCGTTGCCGTTTGTTTTTTACTTTATGTAACCCAGCGACAAAAGACAAATATTCTTTGACATACAAATCCTTATAAACTGGATTGTGCTCTGGCAAATAGCCAATTCTTGCACGTACTGCCAACGGGTCTTTTGCCACATCAAAACCACAAACCTCTGCGGAACCTGCTGTTTGAGGAATAAAACAAGTGACAATTTTCATCGTCGTTGTTTTTCCTGCACCATTAGGGCCTAGAAAGCCTAACACTTCTCCTTTCTTAGCTTCAAAACTAATATTATCGACCGCTTTTTGTTGGCCGTAAATCTTAGTTAAATTTTGAACGATTACTGACATTCTTTTAAATGATAAACGATGAATGATAAATGATGAATGCTTGGAACGTCTTCTTCTTTTGTCATTCAGGTTTTATGCTGTAAAAAATAAATACTAATCTGATTAGCTCAATGCTGAAAACTTAACGTAGTATAAGTTACAAAATTATAAAAAGATAGGAGATTACTGCCCCATTTATACAAAAACGATTTTTATAAAACAGTTCTCCAACATTTATTACCTTTGTAAGTAGCCATTTTTTAATAAGAACTATAATAATTATGACTAATCATTACACCAAATTAATTTTTCTATTCCTACTAATTAGTTTTTCTACAGAAAACTTTGCGCAAACAACCGCTGCTAAAACATGGATAGACACCACCATTCTCAGCACCTTTGAATACCGTTGTGTTGGCCCAACTAGAGGCGGACGAGTCACCGCAGTAGCTGGTGTCAATGCCGAACCTGCTACCTACTACATGGG
>CALJVJ010000257.1 GCA_937974625.1 uncultured Saprospiraceae bacterium | reverse complement strand
AATTGACGTAATTCTATTAATTTTTGAATACGCAATAATAATTCATCAGGGCTAAATGGCTTACTCAAATAAGCATCAGCTCCACGCCTCAATCCTTCCAACCGACTCTCTAAAGAAGCTTTAGCAGTTAATAGTACGATTGGAATATGAGAGGTACTTAGATTTGAGCGCAGGGTTTGAGTGACTTCGAAGCCATCTTTTTTAGGCATCATCACATCTGAGATAATTAAATCTGGAATCGTTGCCAACGCTTGTTCTATACCAGTTTCTCCATTACTAGCCTCCGTGATACGATAAATATTTTCATCTATACAGCTTCTAATATAAGCGCGCATATCCGTATTGTCCTCAATAATTAAAATCTCTAATAGTTCAACATTTGTATGTTTAGGAGTAGGCACCATAATATTTGGCAATGGGTCAAATTCGATTACTGGAAACGGAGTTACTCTATTCTCTAGTTGCCCATTGACTGGCAGAACGGAAGTCGATTTTTCTGGAATCGGTATTTCTAACATAAAAGAAGTACCTTTCCCCACTTCACTTACCACTGAAATCTCTCCTTTTTGTAATTCAACTAATTCTTTGACTAATGACAATCCAATGCCTGTACCCTCTTGCTCGCGTGTAGAAGAACCATCCGCTTGATAGAATCTATTAAAAACTTGGTTAAGTTTCGTTTCCTCAATACCAATACCACTATCTTTCACTTCTAAACGAATCCATTCCTTATTACCCTGTTGAGCCTTTAGTAAACTTATTTGGATAGCACCTTCTCTGGGTGTAAATTTGATAGCATTAGATACCAGATTATAAATAATTTTGTCCCATTTTTCTTTATCAAAATAAGTTTCCCATTCATGCTGATTAGCGATAAATGCCAATCGTTGATTATTTCTGGTGGCCATTGGCTGTAATCTATCAACTAGTTCGTTAGTATAGGCAATGATGTTCCCTCTAAAAAATGCTAGCTTCATTCCACCACTTTCTAATTTGGATAAATCCAATAATTGATTAATTAGACCTAGTAACTGTTTAGCATTTTTTAAGACACCATATAGCGGTCGCCGATTTTTTTGATTCGGGTCTTTTAATAATTGCTCCGTAGGTCCGATAATCAAAGTAAGTGGTGTTCTAAATTCATGGGTGATATTGGAAAAAAAGCGCGTTTTGGTTTCATCTCGCTGTTTTAGCTCCTCTGCTTGTGCAGATATAATTTCTTTATCTTTTTCAAGTTCATAGGTCCGTTTTCGTACTTCTTCTTCTAATCGTTTTCTATCTTCTTCCAGTTTTTGAATTCTCCATTTAACCATTCCTATTATACCGATACTTCCTAGCAGAATCATCAATCCATAGAACCATGATTTTTTATAAAAAGGCACTTGAATTTCTAAAGGAATACTTAGCTGTTTGACAGACCAATCACCTGTTGAACCTCTTCCTTTGATGACCAGATTATAGGTCCCATAAGGAATATTTATCAAAGAGATTTTATTCTCTCCAGTATAAACCCACTGGTTCTGATACCCTTCTATCTTATAAGCATATTGATTGAGAGAAGATTGTCCATAATCTAGGAGACTGAAAGAAACCTCAAGAATTCGGTCCTCAGGCTGCAAGGTTATATGTTCTGATTTTTTAAAATCGGTTGTTTTATTATTAAAATATTCAGCACCACTTGTCAAGATATTTACTTTAGTAACATAAAGTGGCAAGGAATCATTCTGCTGAAAAATGTCATTTGGATGAAATTGGGTCACCCCACTTAACCCTCCAAAGTATAAAGTACCATCTGCTGCTTGAAAATGGGAATAGGTATTAAACTCTTCATGTGCAATTCCGTGTTTAGGTAAATATACTTTGGTGCTAAGCGTTTGTTTATTAAAGCACATTAATCCATAATTACTAGGTAGCCATAAATTATTAAATGCATCCTCATAAACAGCATAAAGGGTATTGTTGGACAATCCATTAGCCGTAGTATATTGGGTAAAGGTATTTTGTGCAATATCCCAATGAACCAAGCCATTATTCTTAGTAGCTACCCAAAAGGTCCCTGCCTTGTCTTCATACAAATGATTTATATTATTAGTAGGAAGTCCGTCTTTGGTAGTATAGTGGTAAATAATTTCTTCTGTCTGTGGGTTGATTAAAAATATCCCATTATTAGTAACTATCCATATCCCCTTATCATTTTGATAAATTTGTCGTACCCATATTTCTTGGTTGGTAAAAGAGGCAACAGGTGTTATAAGCTTAGTTTTCTTATTAAAATTAAGCAGCGTCCGTTCCGTACCTATCAAGATGCTATTAGTTTCGCTATTATTAAGGATTGCCATACAACCTTGATAAGCTGAACTATAAGTAGCTGGCTGCAGTTCTTCTCCCGAATATTCATAAAGTAAATTCCCTCCTACAATCCATAGATGTTCTCGTTCATCTTCAAAAAAGGCAGAAGCAGCTAGGGTCGGTAGTTTCATAAATGGTTCTACTTCATTAGTAGTCAAATTATATCGGGCATTTCGACCATATCCACCAATCCATAAATGATTATCATTTTTATAGATGCCTCTTAAACTATTTCCTTTCTCCAAAGTAGTAAAAGGATTTTCGCTTATAGAGATTTTAATAATCCCATTTTCAGTAGCCATCCAGAAATTATTCTGCGTATCTACTATCTCCTTTTCAGGTATAATCTTACAATTTGTACATGGGGCTATTATATCTTTAATACTAAAAGTAGCACTATAAGACTGGTATTGAATCCTTAAACTATCATTGGTAATATGCCCTTGAAAACCATTGTTAGCAGACAATAATTTATAGTACTTATCTTCAGAATAACTATCTGGAGTATAAGGAATGAATTGTCCATTAACCAAATTCAAAAATTCTATTTTCTGATTAATAAGACTTTCTGTTTGAATAATAACAGTTGGAGAGGTTCGAATGACTCTATGAGGGTAAGTATCAATAGGAAAGGATTGGGTTTTATTTTTCGTAATGTGAATAACCTTTTCATCATTTATTAGCCAATAGGTACCATCAGGTGCTTGTTCACATAAAAAGTTAGTTCTTAAGGACGAGTGCCCTGTACTAATCCTAACAAACCTTTCATCATATTTATAAATAGTTCCATCTTTAGTCCCTATATAAAATATCGCTTTATTGACTCTATCTGCGCTAAAGCCTACAACATCCTTGGCGGAAAACAATCCATTCGTATAATTCTCAATTGACAAAAGCGTATCCGACGCTGTATTAATAATCCCAATAACAGGTACTTTATCATGATGTATTTCTTGATACCACAAATTATTCTGTTGGTCGACGGCAAAGGAAACAGAGGTATTCCCTCTAATGCCTAAAAAATCAGCAGAATAACTTTTAAAATTATACCCATCATAACGACTGATTGCTCCAGCGGTACTCACCCATATAAATCCTTTTTTATCTTGTAAAATATTTATTACTCTTCGGTCTGGCAGGCCTTCTTCTACGTTGATGTGTTGTACATCAAAAAGGTATGCTTGCGCATGGAGCGCAATTGTAGTGTGAGCAAAAAGAAGTATATAAAATAATGTTTTGAGTGTGTTCATGTTCTTGGTAAATCATTGCCTTATAGCCAAAAAATCTATAAAAAGCTAAAATGTACGGATATAATTTTAAATATCATAAATTGGCCTAGCAAAGTATGAAAATTTATTCCATATTTTTTTTCTGATATTTCTCTCCATGTTCTTTAATCAATCGAAAAGACCGTTCACGTTTTTGGTCGATAGTAAGAGACTCATCCGCTAGAATCGCATTCGTTTCCTCTTCTAATAATTGGCTGTCATGGATATAGTCATTCATCCATTTAGTAAACTTCGCATCATCTCTCTCTTCCCAGTAACCAGATTCATCCATCACCTCAAAAATTTCAAAATATCTACCTTCTAAATAGCGAAAAAGTTTACACATTTCTATGTGGCTTTTGGCACCGTCATATCCCGTTTTCACTCGTTGCCAAGGAAATTTTTCATCATCTAAGAAAAAGGTAGGATGGACTAAGGTAAATAAGGATTGGAGCATACCATCAGGAGTAAAAGTAAGCCAAATATTCTCTGATGCTCCAACACTAAAAGAAATGCCTTTGAGTGGTGCATGTCCTTCAAAACTCATTCCTTGACCAGAAGGATTCAAATGTACCGTTTGTGGTTCGTTCCAATCTTCGTCCCATATTTTGAAAGTCCAACTATTAGACGCACAAATATCTTCAGTTTCAGCAATTAATTGTTTGACATCGCTAGGAGACTTGAGGCGTCCCCGATAGCGAATTTTGATGTAAGTTCCCATAGTATATAGTTTTATTCCTGGTAGTTAGATTGACTAAGTCAGTAAAATTAGCGGAGGGCAGAAGGCAAAGAGCGCTTTAAAAATAAGTTAATAAGCTCAAAATTCAAGGTTTAATTACCCTCCTTTTCTGGCACGAGCAAATCTTAAATCATAAATTTTAAACCCGCCTACATGACGCAGTCGGGCAGGTCATACATCACAAATCCATCTGGTTTAAAATTAGATAGATTTATGATGTATGAACTGATGTCACCCAAAAAAGGTGACAAGTTTTGGGCTTATCCTTCTACTTACCTTATATCCTGTCTACGCCAACCTACAAATCCATCACCGCCTCCACATCAGGGTCCAGCTCAGGTTGTTCCGATGCCAAAGAAATCCCTATAAATAAAAGCAAAGAAACTGTCAAAGCTAAAGCCCCCACATCAATATTATAAGGTACAGAAATTTTGAATATTTTTATAACAAAATTCACTACTAAACTGGAGATAACCGCTATATTCGCTGCCATCGGCGTAGCTCGTTTCCAATTAAAACCTAAGACAACCACAGGTACAATCGCTGCCGCAAAAGTCCCCCAACCAAAAGCCCCTAAAATCGCCACTAAATCTCCTGAATAAAGTGCAAAGACGGCTGAAAAGATAGTGATTAAAGCCGTAGTCGTTCTTGCCCAAAACAATTCATTTTTAATCGTTTTCCCTATTGCTTTTGGAATATCGTGCATCACTGCTGCCGTACCAATATTCAAAAAGGCATCAGCCGTAGACATAATCGCCGCAAACAAACCAGCAAACACCACCCCTGCTAAAACGGGATGCGCATAATTTTGTAAAAACTGCGAAGCTGCTGCATCTGCTGTTTCTAATTCTGGTTGCACACCTTGTAAAACTAATGCTCTCATGGCTAAGCCAATTCCAATCCATAATAAAGCAGAAAAAAGATAGCCTATCGTAGAAACAGGTAAGATATATTTAGCATCGTTAACATTTTTATACATCATCATTTTGGTCACCACATGTGGCTGCCCAGAACTACCTAGACCAAAGACAAAAAACCAACTCAGACACCCGACCATACCTAAGGTCCCCCAAGGCCCAATAGCTTCGGGGTCATGCTCTTGAATCGTTTGACTGATTTCGGAAAAGCCGTTATCGAAGGTATATACAACGGTCAAAAAAACAAGTGTCGCTGCAATCACCATCACGCCACCTTGAATTAAATCGGAATATACAGAAGCGACAATTCCTCCAGTTACACTATAAAACACAAGAATGGAACAAGAAACCACTACACACATCTCTAAACTAATCGTTGCTAAAAAATCTGTCTCCACTAAAATATCTTGTAACACAATTGCCATTGCTAAAATCTGTGTTGCTAAGTAGCCCAATACGCCCAAAATAATCGCTACGGCTACTAAAAAACTAGTAGACCTTTTTCCGTATCTCAGAAAAACGACATCTGGTAAAGACAAGGAATTGCCCAATTCCGCAAACAAACGTAATCGTTTCGCCAAGAGCATAAAAGAAATATTATAGCCCATGATTACACACACTATCATCCACACCGAGCTCATCCCCATTTTATAAACCAAACCTGGTCCACCGACAAATCCAAAACCACTCAACGTACTAGAAAACACAGCAAAAGCAGTCACCATGACTCCCAAATCTCGCCCTGCCATAAAAAAATCATGGGTTGATTTGGTACGTCGCAATGCCCAAATACCAACGCCAATACAGAGCAACATGTATAAAGCAACAAAAGTGAGAATGATTGGATTTCTATATGCCTCCATGAGTTGTAAATGATGAATGGTGAATGGTAAATGATGCCTGTCTATCGACAGGTAGAAATGATGAGTGATAAATACTTTGGAGAATTAACTACTTGTCCCTTTTTTTTCGATTAGCCATAATTTCGGCAAAGCGCTGTTCATCTTCTTTAGTATAAACCCAGTCTTCAAATTTGGTAATATAAAAAAAGGAGATAAAAAATGGAATAAACATCATTCCAAAAATCATCCAAGCAGTAGGTTTTGGTAAGCCCATAAAATAGTCCATGCTATTGGTTTCTACATAAGTCCACCACGAATTCACCATTCCGTTATAAACGATAAAATAGAAGAGTAATCCTATTCCTAAAATTCGATACATTTTTTTTCGAATAGCCTGGTCTTTCTTTCTGCCACCAACAAAAATAACGAAACCAAAAATGCCAATAATGCCCATTCCAAAAAAATAGGATAACCATTTTGTAGCGGAAGTAGTCGCTACAGTCTGACCACTATGCAATAAAGTTTGATGGGCTGTGTCAGTGGAACCTGTAACGTTTTGCGGGACTTCAGAAGTCCATAGGGCTACTATTAATAAACCAAAGACGAGTAGAAAGCCAAAAAATAGCTTGAATATTTTATCCATGTTTTTCGTTTGATATTTACTATGTGCTAAAATTAATATCTTTTTGGACTTTTTAAGTAAAAAATACCATTTAAGGTAATTATAAGAGGGAAGTGATAGTATTGGGAAAGATAAGTTAGAATCGTCGATACTTAGTTAGATGACTCGAACAAGAATGTTCAAGCTACGGGTATTAATCCTCCTCTATCGGAATTATCAGTTCTACTCTAGTCCCACAAGCTTTCCCTTCCGCATCTTTTAAATCAAAAATTTGAAGGCTATTTTTATGAGCTTTTCCCGTTCTCAATAAATCCAATCGCTCTTTCGTAATATCCAAAGCAACCGATTTATGACTTTGGTCAATTTGGCTTTTTAGCTCCTTTGCTTTTGCCCTACCGATACCATTATCTTCAATAATACAGCTTAATCTTTTACCCTTACGAGAAAAATGGACAACAATTTCTCCTCGACTTGCTAAATGAGCGACGCCGTGAATAATAGCATTTTCGACAAAAGGTTGTAGTATCATCGAAGGTAAGGAAATCGCCTCCGTATCAATATTATCATCGACTAAAACTTCATAATCAAAAGTATTGCCTTGGCTAAATTGCTCTAAAGAAAGATAATTGGTCAAAGTCGCAATCTCTTCTTCCAAAAGAATGGAATCCTCACGGGCATTCTCCAAAGTCGCTCGCATGAGTTTAGAGAATTTCGCTAACTGTAAACGAGCAATTTTAATATTATCGGGGGTAATCGAACCTTGAATAGAATTAAGGGCATTAAAGATAAAATGGGGATTCATTTGTAGCTGTAAAGCCTTTTGCTCTAACTCTAATAATTTCTTATCTAGTACCAATCGGTCTTGAATACGTTTAGCTCTTTTCTTTACAATGTTAATCCTCCATTTAACAAAAAGTCCAATAAACAATAATCCAGTCAATAAAGCTGTGAGCCGAAACTTCCAGTTTTGCCAAAAAGGAGTCGCTATTTCGAAAGGAAAAGTTAGCGTTTCAGAATACTTCTCGCCTCGTGCCGTTTTTGCCCGAACCATCAATTGATATTTACCTGGCAAGAATATTCTTTGATAGGTTTTATTATTAAGACTCGCAGTAGACCAGCCTTTTTTTGCTCCTTTAATTTGCCATTCATATTGTATATCTTGAGGGTAAGATAAATGCATCGCCTCTACCGAAAAACTAAGGTCATTCTCGTCATGCGCTAATTTCAAATTAGTCCAATTTTGCAGCTTATCTGCATGAGGCGTTTCGGCAATATCTTGGTCTAGTAACTTGGCAGATTTTAAATAGATTTTTGGTGGGTAATCTTTCCCTTTTTGAACAGCCGAATTAAACTTAGTCAATCCATTTACAGTACCAAACCAAAGGTTATTTTTAGCATCTTTTAAAACCACATTTTTGTTGGTTTCAATTCCTCTAAATCCATCTAATTGTCCATAATATTCTTTCGACAATACATTTCGTGCAGCATCTAATTTTAAGAAATTCAGTCCCTTTTCGCTCCCTATCCATAGATTATTAGTCTCATCAGTCGCTAATAATTTTATATTGTTGGAAATGAGGTTTTTATAATTATTGTTGACCAAAAAATTGTTTTCATACAAACGAATATTACCGACACCAAAACTTGCTGTCCCATACCATAAATACCCTAAACTATCTTCCGCAAGCGTACGCACTACATTTTCTGCAAGTCCTTCTTGTTTGGTTAAAATCGTTTTTATTTTTCCTGCTTCAATTATTACTATTCCGCCACCATCTGTTGCTAGCCAGATACGATTCAATCGGTCAATGTGTAAGTCATTAATTCGATTTGTTGGCAAACCATTTTGAGTAGTAAATTTTGTTAAGATAGATTGGCTTGGATTGGCTTCATTCCATTCAATTTCATTAACGCCACTGCTTTCAGATATGGCCCAAATATGTCCTAGTGTATCTTGGTCAATAGCCGTAATAAAATTTCCAGTCAAGCCATTATCTTCGGTAAAGGTCAGAAAAAGGCTATCTAAAAAAACGGTCAATCCTTTATCCACTGTACCAAACCAAGTATGTCCTAAATCATCTTCATATATAGCTTTACAAGTCGTATTAAATAAGTCAGAATTGGCTCCAAAATTGGAAAATTTTCCCGCTTCATAAACTTGCACGCCATTCCCCGAAGTAGCGACCCATAGTCGCCCTTTGCTATCGTTTTCAATCGCTTGAATATAATTACCTTTTAGTCCCTCGGAAGTCGTGAAATGTTCAAATTGCTGGCCACTATATTTACTCAAGCCACCACCAGAAGTGCCCAACCAAATATTTCCCCAACTGCCCTCCACTATCGACTGAATATTATTATTAGGCAAACCTTGTCGAGTCGTCAGATTGATAAAATCTTGGTTATTAGTTTGCCAAATTGCTATGCCTTTATCAGCTGAACCTAACCAAATATTATCTGCTTTATCTATTGCTAAAGTTTGAATTTTAGTAGACGTTAATCCAGTAGAAGTATCCAGTTTTCTTAAAATTCTTTGGTCGTCTGCTAAAAACACACCTTGGTTATAGGCAGCAATCCAAAGTACTCCATCCTTAGTAGAAGTAATTCCGCGTACATCGTTTATAGCTTCACCATTTGATAAACGAATTTCAGTAGCTTGTCGATTTTTCAATTGATAAAGTCCGCTTTCTGCACCCACCCAAAGTGTTTGATTTGTATCTTCAAAAAGTACTAAGACAGGTTGATTTTTGAGCATCGTTGCATTCCCACTAAACTGTTTCAGTTGTTGGTTATCAACATAAAAAAGTCCCTCATTAGCAGCCAACCAAATAACACCACTTTTATCTTCTAAAAAATCATTGACTATTATTGTTCGATTAAAAACTGAATCTAAATTAGCGACAACCCCATTAACTAGTTGATTCAATCCATTAGTAGTAGCTATCCATAAAACTCCTTTAGCATCTTCGAAAATGGTATTGATATAATTACTAGAAAGACCATTTTGTGTCGTAAATGTTGTGAAATTCACTCCATCAAATTGGCACACCCCCCCACCTCTAGTACCCAACCATAGGTATCCTTTTTGGTCTTCCAAAATAGCAGACACCTGTGATTGAGCTAATCCTTCCGTTACAGAATAATTAGTAAAATTATGCTGTTGAGCTAAGCCAATTTTACAAAAAAAGAGACTCGTAAAAAGTAATATGATTTTACCTATCTTCATTATTTCATCAATATCCGTCCTCAAGATTAAATTTTAAAGCGATGTACCTTCCTTTTTAATTAAATCATGATAATAAGTTTCGCGTTCATAAAAATCTGCATGCTTATCAACATCTCCTTGAAAAGGTGCTTTTAATTACCCAACATACCCTCATTTGAATTATCCCTTAAATTTAGTAAAAAATAATGACCTTATACTTAGTGTAAAAAGTACAATAATTATTTTTTTCGTATTTTTGCAAAAAAAGTAAATAACTGCATTAGCAAAAAAGAATATTGTATAAAATGGCTGCAACTAACGTAGTATTAGGTATAGATTTAGGAGGAACACAGACTAAAATTGGTTTTGTGCAAAAAGATGGAAAAGTATTAGCATGGGACGTTTTCCCCTCTCTTGCGGACCAAGACTTCATTCACTTTGTCAAGCAACTAAGTGAAAAATTTCAAGCACTCCAGAAGACTATCAAAGAAAAGATTGTTATCAAAGGGATTGGATTAGGCGCACCAAATGCTAACTTTTATTCGGGTAACATGGAAAAAGCCGTCAATTTTAGCTGGGGAGAAACGGTTCCACTAGTCTCATCCATTGAAAAGGCTCTTGACTGTCAAGTAGTTGTAACCAATGATGCCAACTTAGTCGCTATTGGAGAACAAGAATATGGCGTAGGAAAAGGGATGAAAAATTTCATTGTACTGACTTTAGGTACAGGCGTAGGAAGTGGTTTTATAGTGAATGGTGAATTACTTTTAGGGCATGATGGCATGGCGGGTGAAATGGGGCATGTAAATGTCAATCCTAATGGTCGTTTATGCAACTGTGGCTCCAAAGGTTGTTTGGAGACTTATGCGTCTGTAACAGGCATTAAGAGAACGGTATTCAAGTTGATGGCAGATATGAAAAGGCCGAGTGTCTTAAGAGATTATAGTTATAATGAGCTAACAGGTAAAATGATTGCAGAGGCAGCTTTAGAAGGCGACCCAATCGCTATGCGTGCCTTTGAATATACAGGAGAAATATTAGGTACGAAGCTAGCTGATGCAGGTGCTTACTTTAATCCCGAAGCGATTATTTTAGCGGGCGGTCTAACCAAAGCAGGAGATTTACTTTTAATTCCCACCAAAAAAAGTATGGAAAAAAGAATTTTCCAAGCCTTCCGAGGAAAGATTAAGTTGATGATTTCAGATATGGGGCAAAAGTATGATGGGGTTTTAGGAGCCGCAGCATTGGCTTGGCGGCACTTTGGATAATTTTTTAGAAAAGAGAGAGACCGCTTTGCTGAAAGAATAGAGACTTCAAATAAGACACATCACTATAATATGGAGACAAGGTAAACTAATCAATGCGTATATTATTTTTTCTTTGTGATTAGTCTTGTTCAGAAATAAAAAGTTGGCATATGAGAATTAGATTCTTATTCATTAGATTTGAGCTTAAATTATTTGTCAATTAACTCAAATCAGTCCATACTATGCCCGAGCTACCCGAAGTAAATACTTTTCAACGCTATTTTGATGGCACTTCCTTAAAGCAAAAAATACAAGAAGTTGTCGTACACGATGACAAGATTATCCAAGATATCAGTGGAATGGATTTCGCGGAAAAACTCCAAGGCAAAACTTTTGTAAGTTCTTATAGGCAAGGAAAGTATCTCTTTGGTGAATTGGATAATGGACATAATGTGCTCCTCCATTTTGGTATGACGGGAGATATCAAATATTATGAAGATGAACTAGACAAACCCAAACATGAACGTTTCGCTTTTATTTTTGAAAATGGGCGTAGATTAGGTTTTGATTGTCCTCGAAAATTTGCTAAAATCCGATATTTAGCAGACAGAAATGTCTATTTGGAAAAGATTAAATTAGGTACAGATGCCTTGCGTATTTCAACCAAAGAATTTTTAGAAAAAGCACAAGGTAAAAAGGCAAGCATAAAAGGTTTTTTACTCAATCAAAAACAACTAGCAGGTGTCGGTAACTTATACGCTGACGAGGTTTTATATCAACTCCGTATTCATCCCGCTTCTAAAGTCAATAAACTCTCCAGAAAGCAATTGACTAGTATCATAATAAGAACACAAGAAATTTTACAGAAAGCAATAGACCGAACGGCCTACTATAAAGATTATCCAGATGATTGGTTTTGGCAGTGGCGGAAAGAAGGAGCTATAGCGCCTGATGGAAAAAGTAAAATTGCTACAGATAAAATAGGCGGACGAACAACTTACTTTTTTCCCAAATACCAGAAGCTTTATGGCTAAATATTGTTAGAAGAAGGGCATAAAAAAAAGGTACACACTTAGCAAGCAAGTATGCACCCCGTACAAATACTTTCGAGTAATTGAGACAACTATTCGGGGGGAAATTAAGTATTTGACTATATATAAACAAAGCCTGTGCCAAACCATTAAACATTGATATTTTTTTCATAGAAAATAAAAAAATATTTAAAAAAAATCAGTTTTAGACAAATAAACAATACTAAAACAGGTATTAAAAAACATCTTAACTAATTGAAAATCAAAAATTTACCTCCAATTAAGTCTATTAGGTAGTAAAAAATATTTTTTTCAAAAATTAACATAAGTAAATTTTGTTCAGTACATATGATAAAAAAATAAGGCAGCAATCGTGAGATTACTGCCTTATTAAGTTAGCAATTATTTTCAGCCTAGCATCATGCAGTAACTGAAGTTGATGCCGCTTTAGTTTTTAGTGTTTCGTTATTCTTAGAATGCGCCAAAGGAGGTAAAGTATAGCGTTCTACAAAAGTTTTCATCTCATCCACCATTTCTGGTGAGCCAATAGCAATCGTTGCTTTCTGATGCAACTGAGAGATGGGTAAATCTAAAATTCGCTCTAATTGGCAGCTCATTGCCTTTCCACCTGCCTGTTCTACGATGAAGGACAATGGGTTACATTCATATAACAACCTCAATTTACCTCGTGGATATTTTCTGGTATTAGGATATAGAAATATACCACCCTGAAATAAAATTCTATGAACATCAGAGACCATAGACCCAATATAGCGCAACCTCAAATTCTCATCACAGCAATTATCGATGTATCTCCGCATCTCGACATCAAATTTCAAGTAATAGCCTTGATTTACAGAGTAGTAATTTCCTCTGTTTGGAATTTGGATATTTTGATGAGATAAACAGAATTCACCAATTGTTGGGTCCAAGGTAAACCCATTCACTCCATTCCCTGTAGAATAGACTAGCAAAGTAGAAGTACCATATAAAACATACCCTGCCGCTACTAAGTCAGACCCTTTTTGCAAAAAGTCTTTTAATTGCGCCGGATTATCTTCCTTGCTTTTTCGGCGATAAATACCAAAAATAGTACCCACCGAAACATTGACATCTATATTAGAAGACCCATCTAGTGGGTCAAAAACGACTACATATTTGCCTGATTTGCCATTGATACCTTCAATCGGAATAAATTCCTCATTCTCTTCAGAAGCAATGCCACAGCATTCGCCACTATTCTTTAAACAAGAAATGAGTTTCTCATTAGCATATAAATCCAATTTTTGTACACTATCTCCCGAAGCATTCTCCGTTTGCGCAGCGCCCAAAATATTTAACAAACCAGCTTTATTAACTTCTCGATTTATTATTTTTGCAGCTACTCCGATGTCTCTTAACAAGCCTGTTAATTCACCCGTAGCATATTGGAAATCTTTCTGACGACGAATAATAAATTCATCTAAAGTTACTATTTGACTCATGACTATAAAGGTTTCGTAACTCAAACAACTTGTCCCGATAACTCAGGATTCCCGTTCGAGCAGTTTAATTGAAAAAAATATAATATGTTGTACTAGAATAAGAACGTCCAAGTTACATTTTATATTTATGCCACTTCCGCTACTTCTTCCGCATGATGCTTCGTATAGTTCTCCTCAAAAGCAGTCATTAATTTTTGAGCCGTCTCATCGTAACTTGCTTTATCTTCCCAACTATTTTTAGGGTCTAAAATACTATTTGGCACTTTAGGACATAAAACTGGAATATCTAAACCAAAACTAGCTTCTTTTCTAAAAGGTAATTCTGCTAATCCTCCTTTTAATACTGCTTGAATTAACGCTCTAGTGTAGCTCAATTTGATTCTATTGCCAACACCATAAGCGCCACCAGTCCAGCCAGTGTTTACTAACCAAACATTGGTATTATGTTCTTCCATTTTTTCACCTAACATCTTGGCATAATATGCAGGAGCTAAAGGCAAAAATGGGGCGCCAAAACAAGAAGAAAAAGTCATTTGTGGTTCAACCACACCCGCCTCTGTACCTGCTACTTTAGCGGTGTAGCCTAATAAAAAATACTTCATCGCCTGTTCCCTATCCAACTTAGCAATTGGAGGAAGTACGCCAAAAGCATCACAAGTCAAAAAGAAAATATTTTTAGGGTTTCCACCTTTAGAAGGTGCCATAATATTGTCAATGTGCTGGATAGGGTAAGAAACTCTAGTATTTTGTGTAATATCTGTATTGTCAAAATCAGGCGTTCGAGTGCCTTCTATAAATTTAATATTCTCTAAAATCGCTCCATGGCGAATGGCATTATAAATTTCTGGCTCTTTCTCTGCGCTTAAATTGATACACTTTGCATAACAACCACCTTCAAAGTTAAATACCCCTTCTTTTGCCCAACCGTGTTCATCATCTCCAATTAACTTTCTTTCAGGGTCGGTAGAAAGCGTTGTTTTTCCTGTTCCAGACAAACCAAAGAAAATAGCTGTATCTCCATCCTGTCCAACATTAGCAGAACAGTGCATTGGTAATACATTTTCTTCTAATGGTAAAGTATAGTTTAAAACAGAAAAAATACTTTTCTTGATTTCACCTGTGTATCCACTACCACCAATAATCACTACTTTTTCTGCAAAATTGACAATCGTGAAATTATGCTGACGAGTGCCGTCTTCCGCAGGAATTGCCATAAACTTTGGTAAACAAAGAATCGTCCATTCTGGGTTGAAGTGCTTCATTTCTTCCGTGGTAGGATTTTGGAACATATTATGTGCAAACTGACAACTCCAAGGAAATTGTGCAATCACTCTTACATTCAATCTATAACGAGCATCTGCACAAGCATATACATCTTGGATGTATAATTCTTGGGTCTCTGCATAAGCCAACATCTTTTTGACTAAGCCTTTAAAATGAGTCGTAGAAATAGGTTGATTGATATCATTCCAATCAACTGTATTTTCAGTTATCTTATCTTTTACAACAAATTTGTCTTTTGGAGAACGTCCTGTGAATTCTCCCGTTTCAATAACTAAAGCACCTCGGTCGGATAAAACAGCGTGACCATCTCTAATAGAAGCTTCTGCTAATAATTCGGGCGCTAAATTCCAGTGAGTGGCTTTACAATTAATGTTGATTTTTTTTTCAAAATTTGTTTGCAGCATTGTCATAATGTTAGAATTTAAAGTTTAAGACAAAATGAAGAAAAGAAAAGCTATCAACTCTAGTTCTTATCAAGAAAAAATACCTTAAAGAAGAACTAGAACAGTGTATTTATGGATGAATACAGGCACAATTTATACCGCATTTTCTTAAATAGCGAAATTTTCGCTAAAATATTTTATTTCTCAAATAGAAATATATTAGCAAATTGGCATTTTTTATTCGCTAAAAAGCGTCCATTTTGCTATAATTATGGTACTTTGCTGCACTAAACAGCATTTTCTGATACAAAAAATGGAAGAAAAGAAATATTCCATTTTTTGTTATAAAATAAAACTTTAACACTTATACTAGCGAAATTTTCGCTAAAAGCACTTTTTATATGATTGATGATAATCAAATAATAAAGATGATTTTTGGTTTTAAGGTACACTATTTGCGACAGCAGGCAGGCTTATCTTATCAGCAATTACAAGACAAAACGGGGCTATCTTTATCTTATTTAAGTGATATAGAAAAAGGGAAAAAATACCCTAAACCAAATAAGATTACCGTATTAGCAGATGCTTTTGGAGTGGACTATGATTTTATGGTTTCGACAAGTGCATCTAAGAAGCTACAGCCTGTCATTGATTTATTAAATTCCAATTTTTTTAAGCTATTTCCTTTAGATGAATTTGGAATTAGTCCTAAAAAGTTGGTCGAACTATTTACCAATACACCTGATAAGGTCAACGCTTTTATCAGCACCATTTTTCAAATCAGAAGGAATTACCAAATCACGCAGAATGAGTTTTATGAAGTGGCCTTACGTGCTTATCAAGATATGCACAATAATTACTTCGAGGATTTAGAAAAAGCAGTAGATGAGTTTAGGGCTAAATATGGGGAGCCTGAAAAATTACCCTATACAAGAGCCTACTTAGAAGAAAAATTGCAAGATATTTATGGGATTGAAGTAGATAGCACCACTTTGCCAACTAAAGAAAATTTAAAAAACATTCGTTCTTTATATGCTCCAAAACGGAAGGTGTTAATGATTAATGAGGGTTTGGGAGATGCTCAAAAGAATTTTTTACTGGCAAGAGAATTAGGTTTCCAACATATGGGTTTTAAGACTCGACCTTTAGAAACTAGAATGGTGCAAACATCTTCTTTTGAAAAAATATTAAATAATTTTTTCGCTTCCTACTTTGCTGTTTCTTTATTAATGAAAGAAGAAACCTTGGTACAGGATATTCGCACCATTGTACAAAAAAATACTTGGCGACCAGAATTGTTTTTAGCCTTAATTAAAAAATATGATGTGACGCAAGAGACGCTACTCAAGCGTTTATTAAATATCCTGCCCCATCATTTTGGTATAGAACAGTTATTCTTCCAAAGAATGACGGGCAGTCAAGACCTAAAAGCATTTCAAATGACCCAAGAATTACACCTGGGTCGTTTACACAATCCTTATGGCAATTTATTAAATGAGCATTATTGTCATCGTTGGGTAGCCATCAAGATTCTAAAGAAATTGCGGATGAATATGGCACTAGACCCTAGTGTTAAAGAATTGGTCAACCTACAAATTTCAAAATATTGGGAAACAGACAATGAATATCTCTGCATCTCTTTAGCAAAGCCAGATTTTCACAATCCAAAGGAAAGTGTGAGTGTGACAGTAGGATTTCGATTGAATACTAAACTAAGAAGTATCTTTAATTTCTTACATGACCCAGATTTAAAACATCGGACGGTTAACACTACTTGTGAGCGTTGTTCCATGCCTAATTGTGATTCCAGAGTAGCCGCACCTGTGGTGATTGAAGAAGAACGCCGAATGGCAACGATGAAAAAGGAGTTGAAGGAGTTGAGTCGGTAGGAGGATAAATAGGGTCATTGGAGTTATTGGCAGTTATTAGAGGTTGTTTTGGGTAAACGAAAAATAAGTGCAATTTCAGAAAATTTTAGGTGTATAGCCTACTTATAGAGAAAGTTTAAGTTCAAGTATCAAGTATCAATCTCAAATTAAAACTTATAAAATATTGACAATCAATTATTTAATAATGTATTTTTGATTTTTACACACTTTTTTAAACACTCCTTAATGAACTAACCTCATCAGCCTCATAAACCCTATTAGCCTCATAAACCTTATCAACCTCCTATACCCAAATATTAACGAATTCTGCACATAAGCTTGCTTCTACCTAAAATAATCCCCAATAACATCCAATAACTTCATTTAAGTCGTCATCATAAATTCAATCATCAATTTAGCGATTTCTTCCCCTTTATCATCTTGTAGAAAGTGTCCACCGCCTTTTATAATTGTATGATTTTGACCTTTTGCTCCCGGTATTAATTTCTGTAATACTCTTTCTCCCCCTTTTGTAATCGGGTCGCTATCCGAAAATAAAGTCAAAAATGGTTTATCAAACTTCATGAGCGAAGCCCATGCTTTTTTATTATTAAGTGTCTCTGGATTATCTGCGGTTGTTGGTACTAAAGCTGGAAAAATTCTTGCCCCTGCTTTATAAGTCTCATCAGGGAAAGGTGCATCATAAGCAGCTATTTCTGCGTCTGTTAATTCGACCACCGTTGCTTTTTGAATCATAGACCCAACAGGGAAAACAGGAACCGTTTGAGAAAAATGCTGCCATTTTTTGAACGCTTCATTCGCTCCGTGTTCGCCTGTAGGCAATCCAGAGTTTCCAACTACACCACGAGCAAATCGCTCAGGTTCTTCTGCTAAAATTCTTAAACCAATCAATCCACCCCAATCTTGACAAAACAAATTAATGCCTTGTAAATCCAATTGATGCACTAAAGATTTTGTCCAATCAACATGTTTTTGGTAAGTATAATCGGAAGTTTTCGTTGGTTTAGAAGATTTTCCAAAACCAATCAAATCGGGTACAATCGTTCGATAGCCTGCGTCTACGAAAACAGGAATCATTTCTCTATATAAATAAGACCAACTTGGTTCACCGTGTAGCAACAGGACAATTTCTCCATCTTTTGGCCCTTCGTCCACATAGTGCATTTTCATGCCGCCCTCTATTTCTACATAGTTAGGCGCAAAAGGGTAATCTGGTAAATTGTCGAATCTTGAATCGGGTGTGGTTAAGAATTCCATCTTTTATTTGAGTTGTGTTAAATATAAGGATTGAAGTTTATCAATTAAGTTAACAGTTTTAAACACATAGTAGACATAGTTTTAAGAACTGAGAATAATCATCTAATGATGATAAAACTATGTTCACTATGTGAATATACTATTGTGACTATATGTTAAAAGAATACAAACTATCCTCGATAGCAATGATAAAACAACAGCTAATTTAATATAGTTTTCAAAATTAGTATTTTAATACTAATTTACCAAGACTCCATTTAACTTAAAGAAGTACCTACGACACTTTAGCAAAAGAAATAAAAATCGACTCCTGCTTTCAAATGCTTATTTTGTAAATAGTTTAAAATTTCTGCTTGCGGTATAGCACCTGCTACTGATATGATTATTTGAGGACGTTCCCATTTCTGCAAAACATTAAAAGGCAATAACAATTTGCCATAAATATCTTTGCCGATTTTTCTATCATTATTACACACCCAATGGAAATCTATTTTTGCTTCAAGCAGTTGTCGAGCAATTAATTTCCCTTTTTTGCCTGCTCCCCACAGGATTAGTGGTCGCTTTTTATCTTTTTCTAATTTCAGAAAATAATGCACTTTCAAGTCTAAAAAGCGATTATCCGCGTAGTTTTTATCTGTTCTAGAAGTACGATTTGGGTAATCTCTCCATTGATGTAAAACCTGGTTCGTAGGAATAACTCTAAGGCCATTTTCGTAAAATCGAAAACACAAATCATAATCTTCTGGATAGCGATTGGGTAGAAAAGCTTGGCATTTATCTATATCTGCTCGATGCAGCATCCAACAAGGTGAAGGGATAACACATTCTTTATAAATTTCTTGAAAATTATTTCCTTTTGATGTTAGTCCATTGAGCCAATCTTGATATTTTTGATAACCATCTCCCACTCCATCTGCTGAAAAATATTGCACCTGCCCTGTTGCCAAATGCCCTACTCCATTTTGTACTAATTGATTTTTTAAAACCATTAATTTTTCTGGCAACATCACATCATCTGAATCCATCCGTGTAAGGAGCTGTCCCTTACTATTTTTATAAGCCAATCGCAAAGCATCAATAATACCGTTTCCCTCATTTTGTAGGACAGTAATTCGTTTATCTTTTTTAGCAAAACCTTGTAAAGTTTGCCATGAATCATCGGTGGAATGGTCATTAATTGCTATTAGTTCCCAATATGATTCTGTTTGCTGAATAATCGAATTCAGACAATCTTGGAGAAAACTCCCTGTATTTTTAACAGGCATGAGGATACTTATCAACATATCAGGCATGTCGCAAATATACTAATTCACTTTTTGAAATATCGTTTACTTTGGATTATCAAAAGGGTATGATTAACTTTACAATAATTCTATTAATAAAATTAAAACTATGAGCTACGATACAAAAATTGCCTGCCCTAAATGTGAGTGGGAACCAGATGGTGGAGAATATTGGGGCTGTTCGGCTTGTGGACACATTTGGGATACCTTCAAGACGACAGGTGTTTGTCCTTCTTGTAAAAACAGGCATAAATTTACCCAATGCATTGGTCATGTAGGCGGTTGTAATGAATCTTCTTTACATGTCAATTGGTACCGAGAAATCGACCGCAATTTAAAAGAAGAAATTGAAAAAGTAGAAAAATTAATTCCTGCTGAAATCACTTGATACGATTTAAATGCTGTTTTGGGCAACCTCAAGTATTGCCCTACGATTCAAATTACCACCATTGATATATCAGGTACATGGGTAAACTATTATTTTTCCTTTTCATCAAACCGCTCTCCTATTTACCCTTTCTTGTCTTGTATCGCATTTCCGATTTTTTCTATTTAGTAACTTTTTATGTTATTAAATATCGTCATAAAGTAGTTTTCGAAAATATTAGAAATGCCTTTCCAGAAAAAACGGAGGTAGAAATAAAAACAATTGCCAAAGGTTTTTACAGTCATTTTTGTGATTTAATAATTGAGGCCATTAAGATGTTTAGCATCTCCGAAGCGGGATTAAAAAAGCATTGTAAAATACTTAATCCAGAGTTAATGGAAGCCTATGCGGCACAAGAGAGAAGTTTAATCATTCCTGCAGGTCATTATAATAACTGGGAAATGGCTGCGACAGCCAGCAATCAACAAATTCCGCATCAATCTATCGGTATTTATGCGCCACTTAAAAATGAATTCATTAATGACCAAATAAGAAAATCTAGGGCTAGATTTGGTTTAGAATTATTACCAAAAAAAGAAGTAAAAGCAGGTTTTGAAAAAAATAAAAATCGGTTAACCGCTGTTTTGTTTGGCGCAGACCAATCTCCTACCTCCGTACGAACAGCCTATTGGACAACTTTTTTAAATCAAGAAACAGGAGTCATGATAGGTTCTGAAAAATATGCAAAACAATATGACTATCCTGTTGTTTTTGGAAAAGTAACTAAAGTCAAACGAGGGTATTATGAGTTTGAGTTTATTCCCTTGGAAGATAATCCACGAGCAACACCTTATGGAGCAATCACAGAAAAACATACTCGTTTATTAGAAGCCATTATCCTTGAAAATCCGCAATATTGGTTGTGGTCACATAAGCGATGGAAGCGGAAGAAACCAGTTTTGTAAATTGTGAGTTGTAAATGGTAAATAGTTTTTAGAAATAAGTTTTCAAGCTAAAGCTAGATGTTAGAAACCAATTTATTTTTTCATCATAATAAATTATGAAGATAAATCGAGTAAGTCGAGAAGAGATTGATAAAAAAAAATGGAATAGTTGTGTGCATTATGCGAATAATGGCAATGTAACTGGCTATATGTGGTATTTGGATGCCCTTACGAAAGATTGGGAAGGTTTGGTAGAAGAAGGGTATGGGTCTGTTTTTCCGATTATTTGGAAGAAAAATTGGCTAGGTCGAAAAGGTATTTATCAACCAGAGTTAATTACAGAAGGCGGCATCTACTCTGAAAACGTCTTATCAGGCAGCCGCATCAAACATTTTATAGAAGCTTTACCACCAGAATATAAAACGCTAAAAATCAATATTTCTAATCAAGCAAAAATTCCGAGTAG
>CALJVJ010000256.1 GCA_937974625.1 uncultured Saprospiraceae bacterium | reverse complement strand
ATTTGCTATACGTCGATGACGGTTGCCTGTTATTTTATTGGTAAAAAATATTATCCAATTCCGTATCCAATTTTCAGGATGATGCTTTATTTATTTCTAGCGGTAGGCGTTTATTTAATTAGTACTTTGGTTCGAACAGATAATTTGATAATAACGCTTGGAGTGAATACACTGCTACTATTGGTATATTTAGGTTTCATTTATCTAAAAGAACAGAAAAATATTCAAAATATTTTGAAAGGAAATTATTGAAGATTAGAGCTATTAGATACTTTATACATGTGCTATTCGTGTATAAAATAGATGGGGATAAAGTAATCAATTGGTTATTCGACGATAACCTGTCCGCTGATAACTTTTAATAATCTCCAATAACTTACCTCATTACTGTTTGATGTAATAAAATAATAGCGTAATCGAAAAGAGTAATAAAGAAGTTAAAATGACTGCACCAATTTTTTGATACATAAATTTTTTCTCTTCTACTCTTTTTAAAGCTTTTCTTTCCGCTGCTTGTTTTTCATTTACACCCAAATCATATTTAAAACCACTATCAGCAGCTTCAATTTGTAATTCGCAAATTTCTTCGTTAATTAGGAAAGAATATTTTTTAGGTTGGAATACATTAAAGTCAATGATAAGTACCTTAGAGTTTAGGTGAATGACCAAATGTCCTGTCTTGATGCCGTGAAGAATACCAACAACATGTTGCTTGCCAAAATGATCCCAATAAGTCCAGTGAAATTGATTCATAGTATCAATGTTTATTCATAGTCAATTTTTGATGAGTGTGTCATTAATGGCGATGGTAAGAATTAACAAAATACAAAAAAAAATGATTTATTGCTATTGTTGGTCAAAAATTAACATTTATTGGTAGGGGAGGGACAGGTTAAATCAAATTTAGACAAGCTCATACAATTGATAATCTCCGACATTTATCACTGCATATATTCCCATGCAGTTTTATAGGCGCCTGCTTTATCGCAATAATCTAAGAAACCACCGTAAAATTTATCCATTCCAATCGTAGCACTATCACCAAGTACGACTAATTTTTTTCTGGCCCTTGTCATTGCTACGTTCATTCTTCGATAATCTTTTAGGAATCCAATTTCTCCTTTTCCATTTGACCGAACTAAGGAAATATAAATCAAATCTCGCTCTTGTCCTTGAAAGGCATCTATCGTATTGATGGACAAAGGCAAAGTAGCTAATTTTTCATCTTCAGCTACTTGGTTTTTCATATAAATCACTTGTTCTCGATAAGGGGATATAATTCCAATACTTGGTAAGGATATTTCTTTTTCTTGATAGGCATCGATTAATAGATAAAGATGCTCGCACAACATTTGGAATTCATCGGGATTATAGCGACTCTTAAATTCAGGATTGACTTTTTCTTCAAATCCACAACCAGCAGTATCAATAAAGACGACAGGCTTCCCTGTTTCTAAATGTAACAAATGATTTTTTACAGTATCAGCTGCGACCAATTCATTATTATAAAATTGTTCATTGGAGAACCCCATAATCGCTTCATTCATCCGATACTGCACATTGAGAAAACTGATTTTTGGTAAAAAATCCAAGCATTTTTCTATCAAGGTAATATTCAAGCCTCTTTTTTTGTCTTTAGTAGATTTAACCGTTGGCGGCAATTGAAATGGGTCCCCTGCAAAAACAACTTTACTCGCTTTGATAATAGGAATCCAGCAGGCGGGTTCAAGCGCTTGTGCCGCTTCGTCTATCAAAACAGTTCTAAATTTTCGTTTAGCCAAAACGCGTTGATTTGCTCCGACAAGGGTGCAGGTAATTACCTGTGCCGCATCTAGGAGTTGGTCAACTATGCGGTCTTCCAATTGATTGGCCCACGCAGTTAATTCTCTAGCTTCTTGGTATAAATCTCTTCGTTCTGTTCTTTCTTTACCTCCAAATTTTCGTTTGAATTTTCCTGCTTTTTTTCTTGCTTCCGCAGCTTGAATCTTTACTTTTTTAATGTTTTTACTTTCTGGATGTGCGGCCAATTGTGCTTCCAGAGTATGTTGAATCATATCCTCGTCCACTCTCGAGATGTTTCCTAGTCGGACAACAGACAAACCTTGTTCAGCTACCCTTTCTGTCAATAAATCTACGGCGGCGTTACTAGGCGCACAAACCAAAATGGTATTTTCTGTTTTTGCTAATTGCTTAATCGCTTGAACAGCCGTTGTTGTTTTCCCTGTTCCTGGAGGACCATGAATAACAGCTACATCCTGGGCCGCTAATATTTGGTTTACAGCTTTATTCTGTGCGGTATTTAAGGTAGGAATATTAATGGGATGCCCATTCAAAAAACGAGCATTTTCTTTATTCAATAAAATGCCTCTTAATTCCGCCAATCTATCTCTACTTGCTTTAATAACAATTTTCAGTGCCTTTTCCATTTCTAAGTAAGTGCGCTCATCAAATTGTAAGTCAACACCTAAATTACCTTGGCTCAACCAATCTGGAATATCCTTGGCATTGAGGACGATTTTCATTTTTTTATCCTTGATATAATTAATTACGCCAATTCTTTCTGGTTTGTAAGCGCCTTCAGATAGGGTGAATAATCGGACAGTTTTACCTGCACGAAATTGCCTTGGCGCGTCTGTCTCCGAAGTTTTTTCTACAATCACAAAAGAACGTTCTCCAATGGTATATCCAAATTTGACCACATTGAGTGGATGCCATGTAAATCCTTGTTCTTTCCGCTCCGCTAAAGGTAAATTGGCAATTAATTGTTTGTATGCCTCAAAATCTGCTTTCTTCTCTGCTTGCACATGCTCTAATAATTCTTTAAAATATTTTTTCTCGTCCACTACTAGTTGTTTTATATCAAATCGCTCTCGCTACTTAATTGTATTTTAAATAAATGTTGCTCTTTGGTAAACTCTAAAAAAGGATATTGTTGTGTTAATTGCTCAATTTTTTCTAATTGTTTTTTTACAAATTGTTGATGGGTACTTATTTGAGGATGAAAAGGTCGATGTAAGCTAGCTTGTACTATTTTTTTGATTTGTTTGAAAATATTCATTGTCGAATCTAGAAAATAAGTTGCTTGGAATGCCTTCCAGATATACTCGATGGCTAGTTCATTTGGGTGGGTCATGTCTTTTTCGAAGAAACGATAATCTCTCAAATCATCTAGTACTAATTCATAAGCAGGAAAATAATGGGCAAAAGAGAATTGTTGGGTTAATGCTTCTACTGCTAGTAATAAGGTTGCTTTACTTCGTTGATTTTCCAATAAGCCATCCTTTAAATGACGAATAGGACTCACCGTAAAAATAATTTCTATTTCAGGGTTGACTTTTTTTAGTCGTGCTAAAAGAGGAGTTAAGGATTCAGTAATTTCAGGAATAGTATATCGTTTTTTTTCAAACTCCGTATTTGGAATTTTATGACAATTAGCGACGATATTTCCTGTTGATTTTTGGATGAATACGTTACTTGTACCGAATGTAAGTATTAATACTTTTGTGTTTTTTAAAAACAGATGAGCCGCTGTTAAACGAGTATTGATTTCTGCTAGAATAGTCTGTTGTTTAGGATTAGAAAAAGTACCATGATGGTCAAAACTATGCCATAAATCCTGATGAAAAAAGAGGTCATTGTTGGTATAAAGGTCCTCGTTTAAAATTCTATCTAAACTATTTTTAATAGAAAGCGGATTGTACAATATCCCAAAAGGATTGAGTAAGGTAGAGAATTTATAAGCAATCAGTCGTTGACCAATATTTTGGGTGAAGCAAGAACCAATACAAAGTATCTTTGATTGATAATCTATTGAGAGAGATGATTTTTGAAGAGGGAGTATCGTCCTAAAATCAGACATATTTTTAATGGTATCGCGATTTTAAAAATAAGTTACTTAATCCTTATTCAAGCCTTTCAATAGCGGGACGAACTTGAAGTAATCTAAATAAATTCGCTTGTATTGCCGTTCTGACTCTTTGATGATTTTACACATTTGTTGCCGCTCTTTACCTATTGGGATAACCAAAATACCTCCGATTTTTAGTTGACTCAAGAGAGCAGTAGGAATATCGTTGGCAGCAGCGGTAACAATTATTTTATCAAAAGGCGCAAATTCAGGTAACCCTTCCATCCCATCTTTTAAAAAGGTTCTAATATTATTAAAGCCTAATTTTTTTAGCAAGTCGCTTGTTTTTTTATATAATAATTCTTGGCGTTCGACAGTAAAGATACGAACCCCTAAAGTGGCTAAGAGAGCTGCTTGAAAGCCTGAGCCTGTTCCAATCTCTAACACTTTATCTCTTGTTTTTAGTTCCAGTAAATCCGTTTGGTAAGCAACCGTAAACGGTTGAGAAATGGTTTGTTTATTACCAATAGGAAAGGCCTTATCAGTATAAGCCCATTCTTCAAAAGCTTTGTCTAAGAACAAATGCCTTGGAACCAAATTGAATGCCTGCAATATTCGTCCATCCCGAATTCCTTTTTCATGCAAGGTTTCAATTAACTTTTTTCGCAGTCCTTTATGTCTATATGTGTCCTTCAATATTGAGTATTAGCGTACTATTTTTAAATCAAGAATTACGGATAAAGAAACCATGAAAAAATAAGATGTTAAAAAATAAATTATTTTTTCATTGTAAATATGTGAGCCATTAATTGGCTAAAGAGTTTGGGCTTTTGGTAAGAGCGATCATTATAGGAAGTGGCACTAAATTTTAAAATTTGGGGCAAATCATCCTGACAAATTAACTCAATGCTAATATTACCAAATTCTTGATTAAAAGGAGGGTTTCCCAGCATATTTTTTAGAGAAGGTTTTAAATAATATTTTGCGAGTGATTCTACAACAGCTCCTTTTGTGTAAGTGCGGATATCTGAATTAGCTAATCTGTAATTCAATTCAAGTATTTTCTCTTTTAAAAAATCAAAAAGGTGAGTCGCTTCTTGAGAAGTATAACGCATATTCGAAAAATAGATGGCAAAGCCTTTAGTGGAAATGGTATCTAGAAAAATAATGCTTTTATCTATAGGGACTCCTTCATTGATAAAATGACTATATTCTTTTTCTATCCAATTAGCTAGTTGATTTTTGACATGGGACATTTTCCATTTTTCGTAGGCTGCAATTTCCTTTTCTTTACGAATAATTGAATCGTGTAGCAAAGGTGCTGTTTTAGAACTGTGTTCAGCCTTGTGGAAAAGATTTTGAAAATACTGCCAAATATCTGCCATGGTTAAATTTTGAACTTTTATTGAATTGTTCTTGTAAAAGAACATAGTAAACTATCAGTTGTGTATATTTGTTAAATAATTGAACAGCAATTTTTGTTGTTACTCAATGATGGTTTTGAATCATTAAAGCATAAATTTTAATTTGCTATGCCAGAATACACGAATAAAGAAAGAATTGTAAAGGAGGTATTGAATATATTTTCATCTCACTTAGAGACCAATAACTTACGTAAAACACCAGAACGGTTTGCGATTCTTGAGGAAATATACAGCAGAGACGACCACTTTGATGCAGAGGCCTTGTATATACACATGAAAAATCAAAACTACCGAGTAAGTCGAGCAACAGTTTATAATACTTTAGAATTATTGGTTACCTGTGATTTGGTAAAGAAACATCAATTTGGGAAAAACCTAGCACAATACGAAAAATCTTATGGTTATAAGCAGCACGACCATCTTATTTGTGTTGACTGTGGAAAGGTTTTAGAATTTTGTGACCCCAGAATTCAGCAAATTAAAACGATGATGGGCGAGTTATTAAAATTCAAAGTGACACACCATTCTCTCAATTTGTATGGGCAATGCGATGGAGCTTGTCCAAAAACAGTACAAAAATTAAATTAACTAAATAATAATGTATAAAAATTTATTAATTAGTGATTTATGTTTTTTTATGATGTTTTTTTTGCTGTGTAAATTTATTTTAAATAAATAATGTTAAATTAAATACAATTTTTGTTAAAAATTTTGATTTATAATAATATCGGCTTTTCTTTGTGTTGAACAATCAAATTATATCCAAAATTATACCTACCAATAAGGTGGGTTCTTTAACTAAAACCGATTCCCATGAACGTGACTTACACTATTACCGAGTACAATGCAGTACAAGTACTTTCCATTAATTCTCTCCGAGACGAATGGCAAAACCGCCAAATCTTAAAAGAACTTCAACATAAAATAGATAAAGGGACGAATGAGTTTGTGATAGACTTAGCTCAATTAAATTTAATGAATAGCATTGGGTTGAACTTTTTATTGTCCTTGTTTTCAAAAACTAGAAAAACAGGTGGTTCCTTGATTTTGGCAAATGCTTCTCAAAAGATTCAAAGGGTATTGGAAGTTACTAAATTATCAAATGTATTTAATGTCCAACCAACGGTAAAACATGCAGTTGATAGTTTTTCTATGGATTTAGTGCCTGCATAATTTAATAAAGACGATTATTTTAGACTCTTTTTATACAGAGAAGGAATAATAAAGTAGCGAGACTAATTAAATATTGGAATCGCTTTGAAATTCGCAATAATTTCAAATAACTTTACAAACCTAATAATTCGAATAAAGCCAAAAAATAAAATCATCTCAAGAGAGGTGACTTTATTTTTTGTATCGCTAATTTGAGTTATTAGGTTTTTTTATTTTAAATAACTTAATCTTTATTGTAATTTTGCACGTCCTTTTTTATTGAAGGAAGTTAAGGAACTAATTAAGTCATAATTTTTTCCTCAAAGTTATTTATAAACCAAAAAATTAAAACTACATGGCAGTTGATGTAATTCTCGGCCTACAATGGGGAGATGAAGGAAAAGGAAAAATTGTAGATGTGCTCGCCAAAGACTATGATATTGTTGCACGTTTTCAAGGAGGCCCAAATGCAGGACATACTTTAAAATTTGACGGCAAGAAATTTGTCCTCCATACCGTACCTTCTGGTATATTTCGCCCCCAATTAATCAATGTTATTGGGAATGGTGTGGTGATTGACCCAATTACCTTAGAAAAAGAGATTGCTAAACTAAAAGAAGCGGAAGTAGATTATAAAGGTAGACTTTTAGTAGCTAGAAAGGCTCACTTAATTCTACCAACTCACCGTTATTTAGATGCGGCGAAAGAAGCGAGCAAAGGGGATAAAAAAATTGGCTCTACGCTTAAAGGAATTGGACCAACTTATATGGACAAAACGGGTAGAAATGGTTTAAGAGTTGGAGATATAGAGCGGTCTGATTTTATGACTAGATATACAGCTTTAAAGCAAAAACATTTAGGTTTGCTTAAACAATATCCTACTATTGATTTTGATTTAGCAGCAGAGGAAGCACAATGGTTTAAAACTTTAGATACTTTGAAATCCTTAGATTTTGTGGACGGAGAATATTATATCAATAAAGCTATTAAAGCGGGTAAGAGAATTTTAGCAGAAGGTGCGCAAGGGTCGATGTTGGATGTAGATTTTGGAACTTATCCATTTGTAACTTCTTCCAATACAATTACTGCGGGTGTTTGTACGGGATTAGGAATTGCACCTAGTCAAATTGGAGAAGTGATTGGTATTACAAAAGCTTATTGTACGAGAGTAGGAGGAGGCCCATTTCCAACAGAATTATTCGATGAAACAGGTGAATTTTTACGAAAGGAAGGGCAAGAATTTGGTGCGACTACAGGTCGACCAAGGCGTTGTGGGTGGATTGACCTACCACAGTTGAGATATACAATTATGCTCAATGGCGTCACACAAATCGCTTTGACAAAAATTGATATACTAGATAAGTTAGATAAGTTAGCATTATGTACTGCTTACAATTTTGACGGAAAAGAATCAGTAGATTTACCTTATGATTTATGTAGTTATGAAATCGCACCGGTTTACCAATCTCATGATGGATGGAAAACGGACTTGACTTCGGCAAAATCATATGAAAGTTTACCTGTTAATGCAAAGACCTATATTGACAGATTAGAAGGTTTGTTAGATACGCCAATTACAATGGTTTCTACAGGCCCACAACGAAAGCAGCTAATTTTTAAAGCAGTAGAAGCAACTGTATAAATCTGATATTATTCAATTAAAAAGGCGTTTTTCAATTAGTTGAAAAACGCCTTTTTTGTTATTTACCTACTGATAATTTTCGAATAAAGTCTAATATATTTAAGGTTTGGTCGCAATAATGATATACTGATAAGCCAAAGAATTGTCGTCTACAAATTCAACTCGATATCCCGCTTTCTCTAAATCTAATTCAACTTGAAAAAGGGGTACTTTCTCAGACGGAGGAGGCCCTATAGGTAATCGCCGCATTTTAAAATCTACAATTAATAATTTACCACCATCTTTTAGCCCTCGTTTTAAGTTTTTTAAATATAGAATTCTATTAGAGATGTAAGCGTAGGTTTCTCTTATCGTAATGACATCAACTTCTTCAAAGCGTAATTTAGGGTCATTTGGCGGAACTAATCGGGTTTCTAATTTATCTTGAACTCCTAAAGGAAGTACAATTTGTCTCATGCTATCAATGAAGCGAATGGCGCTAGGGTTAATATCAATGGCGATTACTTTTTTGGCTTCATTAGCTATTTGAATAGAAAAATTCCCGTAAGGTCCAGCACCAATATTAGCAATAGTTTTTCCACTTAAATCTCCTAACCGTTGCGTTAACATTTTAGGGCTATACCAAATTGTTGGGGCTTGTTGATTTTCATAGCTAGTGGAAATTTTCTTTTGAGGTTCACTATTTTCGATTTTAGCTTTTTCCTTCACTTTAGACTCCACCTTTTCAGGTTGACAAGCAATACTTGACAGCAATAAAATAACGACGAATAAATAGTAAGGGAATTTCATACGCATAACGATTGGTTACGAAGTGTGCAAAATAGCACTTTTGGGTTTCCTAAAAGTAAGGTGTAACCCTGCGAAATAAAAATTGTGGCTGCGATTTAATGTTTTTTTAGCAAACTATCGCCTATTTCTTAAAGTATTGTCAAAAAAGATGACAACATAGGGGATTTTCGTTTTTGCGCAAACCTCTCTCTTTTATTTTATAAGGTAAATCAGTAGGGATTTAATTAAAAATAAAGAATAACGTAAAATTAAGTCATAAAACTTTAAAATTAGTTGTATAGCTAAAAAATAAAACATACCTTTATCTTATCAAGTAAAAATAAGAAACATTTATTCCAATGAAATTAACTCGAGCTGAAGAAGAAATTATGCAAATTATTTGGGAATTAGACCGCTGTACGGTGAGTGAT
Source organism: uncultured Saprospiraceae bacterium (assembly GCA_937974625.1). Lineage (GTDB taxonomy): Bacteria > Bacteroidota > Bacteroidia > Chitinophagales > Saprospiraceae > JAFMDF01. Next base: position 9,551 of record CALJVJ010000256.1, on the reverse strand, counting down.
ATTCGGATATATTTGGAAGAAGTAATGAAGGTTAAAAAACCGCCACATTCTACAGTTTCTACCTTGGTCCGAAGTCTGGAGACGAAAAAATTTGTGGATTATAAAGCCTATGGTCGTACCCATGAATATTTTCCTATTGTCAGTAAGAAGGAGTACAGTAAATTTAATTTGAAAAATTTAGTTAATGACTACTTCGATGGGTCGATGAATAGTTTAGTATCTTTTATAGTCAAAGAAAAAGACTTAAAAGCTAGTGAATTAGGGGACTTATTAGACCAATTAGAAGATGGAGCAGAATAGTTTAATTCCTTTTATTTGTGTAAACTAAACCCACTGAAATGATTACGTATCTTATAGAAGTCTCCATCTGTTGGTTGCTATTTTATGGCATATATATGCTCTTACTTAGTAAAGAGACCTTCTTCCATATCAATCGTTGGTATTTATTATCCGCATTAGGCTTAGGTTTAGCAATCCCTTTGTTTACGGTCGATTTTACTTCATTTTTCTATGCAGAACCCACTAGTACTGTGGTTTATTTGGCAGAAAGCTTTTCGGAGCTGGAATACGTGATTGCGGATTCGGTTGAGAAAGCCGAGGAAGTTGAATATTCGTGGTTAACTTTTGTGAAAGCGATTTATTTTCTAGGTGTTTTTGCTGCTTTTGCTAAGTTTTTATATGGCTTTCGCCAAATTTATAGCTTGTATCGGACAGGTACGGTAACGCAGAAAGGGAGGTATAAATTAGTAGTAACTGAACAACCACATTTACCTTTTTCTTTTTTCAATTATCTATTCTGGCATAAAGACACTGCTTTAGAAGATACGGATTCAGGGAAAATCATTACGCACGAATTAGCACATATCAACCAATGGCATAGTCTAGATGTCTTATTTTTAGAGACTTTAGGGATACTGCTTTGGTTTAGCCCACCTATTTATTGGTATAAAAAATCTTTGCGAGCTGTCCACGAATTTTTGGCAGACGCTTATGTACTACGAGATACAAAAAAGAAACAATACGGCCATTTGTTAATTAGGCAAGTGCAATCAGGTATGCAGATTTCGCTCGCCAATAATTTTATTCATTCACAATTAAAACAACGTATTAATATGATGACGAGAAATCAATCCCGACGAAAAGAACTAATGCGCTACTTACCTGCACTACCGCTTTTATTACTAATGGTACTCGTTTTTTCAAATAAGAATGTACGACATAATATAAATGAGACTACAGCAATGGCTAGTCTAGCTTTTGAGGAACTTTCCCCTAACCTTTTAACTGCGCTAATAGATACAGAGGATACCCGATTTTTTACTCCTGAAGAAATTAGACAAAAATTAGTTGATGCTTACAACAAAAAGATTTCTTTCAATTTTACGGGCGTAACACCAGCAGAAGAAGAGGTTAAAAAAATGGAGGATAGTGGAAAAATGAAGAATCTTCACAAAGCTTGTAAAGCGTTAATTGAAAAATATCCAGACAACGAAGCTAACATAAAAGCATTAATGAAAGAAGTTGCTTTAGAAAATGGCTATTCCGTAAGGTTTAATGGAGAAAACATAATTTATCATTCCATAGACCCTACTGACCAACAAGCAGCAGCCGAAATGTTTAAATTACTAGTGGTCAATGGTGCTTCCGTTGGCAATACAAAGCCAATTATACCTTCATCCGAGATTCAAACGATGGAAACTTTAAGCCCAGAACAAGCGGTTGAAAGATTTGGAGAAGAAAATGGTAAAAATGGAGCAGTACTTATTACGTCTGATGCATGGACTGTATTGGAAGCAAAAGATGGGGCTACTATTTTAGTTAGAAAAGATGGTGCAGATATGTATGATGATGGTAATCATACTATAAAAGTACCAGATGGTATGGAAAAGGATAAAGCATTTACAGATACTCCCCCAATATTCCCTGGAGGAAAAGAAGAAATGCTTCGTTTTATCTATAGGAATATCAAATATCCAGCTCAAGCAAGGGCAAAAGGGATTTATGGTAGTGTTAAGATGCAATTTGTCGTAGAAGAAGATGGGGCGATAAGTAATCTTCAAGCATTAGGAGATGTTGGTGGTGGCATCCAAGAAGAAATACTTCGAATAGGTCGTTTAATTAAAAATTTTCCTCAAAAATGGACGCCTGCTAAAAAGGATGGCGTCGCTATAAGAACAGTTTATGAACTTCCTATTGAATATCGCTTAGAAGGAGAAAATGCTGATGGAACGTCGTTTACTATGAAAAAGAAGGAAGGACCTAAAAAGGAAAATGCTATTGTTGTCGTTGGATATTACAAAGAAAATAGTGGTTTGACTCAACAACCAGACCCTGTTTTTAAAGAAGTAGATGAAATGCCTCGATTCCCTGGCTGTGAAGGAGAAGAAATGCCAGAAAAAGCATTAACGGATTGTGCACAAAAAGAGATGCTTACTTTTATTTACTCCAATATAAAATATCCAGAGCAAGCAAAAAAGCAAGGGATAGAAGGTACTGTAGTCGTAAAATTTGTGGTGGATAAGCATGGAAAAATAACTACTAGTGAATTGGTCAGAGGAATTGGTGGAAGGACGGGAGAGGAAGTTTTGCGAGTAGTTGGAGAAATGCCAACATGGATTCCTGGACAGAAAGATGGAAAAGCAGTAAATGTCTTTTACCACTTACCAGTGAAATTCAAATTAGCACCTGATGCTAAGAAAGAAGTAACAGCTAAGAAAAAAGGAAAGGTGCCAACGCATACTACAAGTGGAGAAAAGATTTTTAAAATTGCTGACCAGATGCCACTTTATCCTGGTTGTGATGCCACAACAGGTTATAGCGAAACCTTAAGAGATTGTGCGAATCAGAAGATGTTAGAATTTATCTACCAAAATGTAAAATATCCTGAAGCTGCGAGAAAAGAAGGGATAGAAGGGGTCGTTGTTATTCGATTTTTAGTCGAAAAGGATGGTACAATTAGTGATGCCGAAATTTTAAGAAATGTAGGAGGAGGGACAGGAGAAGAAGCCTTAAGGGTGGTGAATCTGATGAGAGAGCAGAACATTAAGTGGATTCCAGGTCAACAAGATGGGGAAAAAGTTAATGTGAATTTTAACCTACCTGTAAAGTTTAAGTTGGCAGGAGAGGTCAAAGAAGAAATAAAGAATGCGGAGAATAAGGAAAACGTTATTTATCACCCTACTGCTCCTCAAATACCAATTGGGTATAAAGATGAAGCGATAACTTTTGATGCAATAACACTCAATGTATTTCCAAATCCAGCCAAAGACCAATTATCTATAACATTACAGGGGAAAGCGAAAAATGTTTTAGTGACTGTGTTTGACATAACAGGAAAAGAGTTTTTTAGAGAAAAGATAAATGCTTTTGATGGCACGAGTCACAAGACGATTGATTTACAAAATGTGGCTAAAGGTACGTTGATTGTCAATGTTCGCCACAAAGGAAAAGACTACCAGAAAAAAGTAATTGTTCAATAGAAAATTACCCGACTGAAATGATAAGTTGGAAGTCAAGCATCCTTTGTGGATGACTTGACTTTCTTTTTTGTATGGACTTTGGTAATTAAAAGCATTCGCTTAACTTATCATTCAGCAACTAATTTACTTATTTTGCGTTTTTTTAGCTGATTTAAGACCATCTTACAGTTATCCAAAGAAAAAATAGTTCTAGTGAAATCTGCAATAACAAATACCCTGAAATTCCTTGTCTTTTTAAGTATTGGATTGATTATTTTGTATTTGGTTTATCAAAACCAAAATACAGCTTACTTAGCGCAATGTGCGACTGATGGCATTCCTGAAGGCGAATGCAGCTTAATACAAAAAGTAATTGAAGATTTTAAAGGATTAAACTACGGTTGGGTATTAGGCGTTTTTGGAGCTTATACTTTTAGTAATATCATGCGAGCTTTTCGATGGAATATGCTATTAAAGTCCTTAGGAAGAACCCCACGAACGATTAATTCTTTCTTGACGATTATGCTGGCACTTTTTGCAAATTTAGGCCTACCAAGATTAGGAGAGGTACTTCGACCAGTGACCATGGCACGATATGAAAAGATGCCAGTAGAAAAGGTTTTAGGAACAATCGTTGTTGATAGGGCAATGGATATTATTTCCCTTTTATTATTGATTGGTTTAGCTTTTTTACTGGAATTTGATAGACTTTGGGGCTACTTGAGCGAGCATATGCAAACAGGAGAGGGGGGACTATTATCGAATCCGATTATTTTGGGCCTTGGAGGAGTTGGAGTACTTGGAATACTTTTACTATTAGTTTTTAGAAAACAGATACAACAATCTAAATTTTACGAGAAAGTTATTAATGTATTAAAAGGGTTTTGGGACGGGATTATGTCTATTCGAAATTTAGAAAACCCTTCGCTTTTTATTTTTTATAGTATAATGATTTGGGTAGCCTATTATTTCATGTTTTACATGTATTTACCCGCTTTTAGCCCTACTGCACATCTTGGTTTTACAGTGGCTTTAATGGTCTTTGTTTTTGGCACTTTCGGCATTGTTATTCCTTCTCCAGGAGGAATGGGTTCTTATCATTTTTTGGTGATGGCAGCTTTAGCATTATATGGAGTTACTGGAAGTGATGCTTTCTCTTTTGCAAACTTTTCTTTTTTTGCTACCCATTTTTGTAATATCGTCATGGGGTTATTTGCAGTTATTTTCTTACCGACAATTAATAAGAATTACCAACCTGTACCTATTGAATAAAGGCATAATTTTTTGCTTTCGCGTATTATTCTAAGTGGAAAATCAAAGATTTGCCCTACTTTTACATTTTACCTTTTTGATTACCTTTATGCTATCCTTTATAAAAGCAAAAATACAAGATGAATCTACCTTGTCTGCTACACTTACTCGTTGGCGATTATTTGACCAAAAAATAGTTTTCACAAACGGTTGTTTTGATTTATTACACTACGGTCACATACACTATTTGGCAGCAGCAAAAGCACTTGGAGATAAATTAATTATTGGGGTAAATTCTACAAAGTCAGTCAAAAAACTGAAAGGAGAACATCGGCCTATCAATGACGATTTGACTCGTTTTCATTTATTGGCTTCCCTTTCTTTTGTAGATGCTATTATCGAATTTGATGAAGCTACCCCCTACAAATTAATCAAAACAATACAGCCGAATATTTTAGTAAAAGGAGGAGATTGGCAACCTGACCAGATTATTGGAGCAGATTTGGTTTTAGCAAACGGGGGGATTGTAAAAAGTTTGGCTTTTATTGACGGTTATTCGACCACTAAAATTGAAGTCAAGATAAAGAATGAAGGGGGGAGAGGCTAAAGGCAATAACGGTCACAGCTTAACACAAATAGAAAAAGGCTTGGAATACAATCTATCCAAGCCTTTTTCTATTTAAACACTAGATTAAAATTGGTGAAGCTTTTTAGCCTTTACGGCCCTCAGCCTTTCCAACTTCCTCCTTCTCCGCTCGTTTTATACGCTCGACTTTAATTTTAAAAACTAATACAGAATTAGCAGGAATGGCTACATTTTCTTCATAAATAGCTCTTGGTCCATAGGCCATTTTTGATGGAATCAATAAAATACCTTCGCTACCTTCCGCAAAATGCAATAGCCCTTCTTCCCATCCTTTGATAACTTTTCTACTACCCAAAGGAAATTTGTAAGTATCTTTCCCTTTGGTGGCATCAAATGGTTTTCCATCCAATAAATAGCCTTCGTAAGTTACTTCTAGTTCATCTCCTGCATTTGCATTGTCTCCTTTTCCTTTTTTAGTGATGACATAGCTAATTCCAGAAGCCGTTCTTTTGGTTCTTAGTTTTTGTGATAAAGCGTATTCTTGTATTAATTTTTTATCTTTTACAAATTGAGTATTAATCTCTGCTTCATAAGCAGCTTGTTCTTTTCGTTCTAATTCCTCCATATATTCATCATACTCTTGTTCGGTGAGTATTTTTAAAACTTCGACTTCAAATTGTAAAGCAGCATTTGGAGGAACTTGTTGCCCTGCACCTCTTTTACCATACCCTAAATTCGGCGGTATATAAATTGTTCCTTCACTACCTAATGGAAATTCTCGAATCCCTAAATCCCAACCTCTTATTACTTGTCTATAACCGACTTGAAAAATAAAAGGGTCTGCTGAGTCAGACTCTTCAAAAATAGTTCCATCCAATAATTTTCCTTTAAAATTTAGGGCTAAATAGTCGCCCATTTTAGGTTTTCTACCTGTTCCTTCTTTTGTGATTTCATAAAAAAGGCCAACATCTGTAGCCTTTGCAGTAATATTTTGTGCTTCTAGATAAGTCACTAAATCTCCCTCAGTTTGTTCATTCTGAGCAAACAAGGTAGAAAAAGAAAAAATAGAAAGTAAAAGTGGTAGTATTGTATATTTTAAAATCATAGTATAGTACTGAATAGTTTATTTTGTAAAACCTGCTTCGACCATGAAAAAATAAGTTGGTCATTTTATTAAACGTTTATTCAATCATTAAAATTACAAGCCCAATGAAGAATATATTTTTCTTAACAGTTCTTTGTTTAAGCTGTTTTGCTTGCAAGCATAAATCCGTTTCAAAAGATATTAAGATTCCATCTAATATCCCCAAAATTGATACCATTTCTTACGATTTGAAAAGTATTAGCAAAGAATTTGGAAATTGTGGGGAGGCGCCAGCAAATTGTACTACGGCTAAAGTCCAATATATCTCCTTAAAAAATGCGGAAACTAACCCGTCTTATCAGACTATCAATTCAGCACTCATCAATACAGTTAAAGGAAATGCACCTAGTATGACGGCATCTTTAGATAGCTTTATCAATGAAGCAAAAGCTTTTTATAAAGAATTTCCGGAGTCTGCGATTGGATATGAAATGGAGCTAGAACAGGCTGTTATTTTCAATAGTCCAAAAATTATTGCAATTGAAGCATTTAATTATGCGTACACAGGTGGCGCTCATGGAAATTATAGTACGAGATTTTACAATTTTGAAGTGGCAACAGGGCAAGAAATAGATTTAAAACAGTTGTTAGCAGATAATTATGAGCCACGATTAAAAGCTATTGCGGGACCGATATTTAAGAAGGCATACTTGGAAGAAGGGATGACTAAATATTCGGAAGCGGGGTTTGATTTTAATAAGGATGTATTTACCCTCACAGATAATTTTGCTATTACCAAGGAAGGGTTGAAATTTCTCTATAATCCCTATGAAATTGCGCCTTATGCTTTAGGTCAGCAAGAAATACTGATACCTTATTCGACCATAAAAGAGTTGATTCGGAAAAATGGTTTATTAGATATGTTTTAATCGAGAGTATAGACCAGTCAGGTTTCAGAAAATCTGACTGGTCTATATAGAGAGTACTAAAGCCCTATGGCTCAAATAATTTTCTATACAGTTCTTCAATCTTTCCGATATCGATTATTTCGATACTGAATTTTTCTCGGTTTAAACCTTTTAAATTATATTTTGAGATAAAGATTTGTTTAAATCCTAATTTATCAGCCTCTTGAATTCTTTGTTCAATTCTACTAACAGCCCGAATCTCTCCTGATAAACCCACCTCTCCGGCAAAACAAATACTACTCGGAATGGATATATCTTCTAAAGAAGAAATCAAGGCGCTTACAATAGAAAGGTCAATTGCAGGGTCGTCTACTTTTAAGCCACCTGCCATATTTAAAAATACATCTTGTTGACCATATAAAAAGCCACAGCGTTTTTCTAGTACGGCCAATAACATACTCAGCCGACGCAAATCAAACCCTGTCGCTGTCCTTTGTGGGGTACCATAAACGGCGGTGCTCACCAAAGCTTGTGTTTCTATCAACATTGGTCGCATTCCTTCAATGGTCGCAGCAACTGCGCTTCCACTCAAATCTTCATCCTTTTGAGATAATAATAATTCTGAAGGGTTGGATACTTCTCTTAAGCCATTCGCCATCATTTCATAGATACCCATTTCGTCCGTTGAGCCAAAACGATTTTTGGTAGTCCGTAAAATTCTATAAGTATAATGCTGGTCTCCTTCAAATTGAAGGACGGCATCAACGATATGTTCTAATAATTTTGGACCAGCAATAGACCCCTCTTTGGTGATATGTCCAATTAGGAAGACAGGAATATTGGTTTCTTTGGCAAATCGCTGTAATTCACCCGCGCATTCTCTTACCTGAGAAATACTGCCGGGAGTAGATTCTACATGAGGTGATGAAAGGGTCTGAATAGAATCAATGACTAAGAGGTCTGGTTCTAATTGTTGAGCATGATTTAAGATTTTACTAGAATTGGTTTCGGTTAGGATAAAGCAATCATCATGTTTTTTACCAATTCTATTGGCGCGCATTTTTATCTGTTCTTCACTTTCTTCACCAGAAACATACAAAATTTTTGCATCGATAGAAGTTGCTACCTGAAGCAATAAAGTAGATTTTCCAATTCCAGGTTGGCCACCAATTAGTACAATAGACCCGCCAACAATACCACCACCTAAAACTCGATTCAATTCATTATCGGGAGTGACTAATCTATCTTTACTAGTTGGTTTAATTTCCTTTAATGGAATTGGCTTAGGAGCATTGCGGTCAGGATTTTTCCAAACCTTTGTTTTTTCTTCTTGCTTGGTCAACTTACTGACAATCTCTTCTTGGTAAGTATTCCAATTACCACAAGTTGGACATTTACCAATCCACTTAGGGGATTGAGCTCCACAATCACTGCAAGAGAAACTTTTTTTTACTTTAGCCACAGTTTTTATAAAATTTTAATCAATATTTAAAAAATATTTCTTTACTTTGCATCACATTTTAAAATTATCCGACACACCAAGAAACATTGTCCTTGTCATATTTAGGACAACCTACAATAATTTACTACTAATCCAGTAATAATTTTCAACAATAGATAGAAAAAATCGTTTTAATACATAAAGTTTCTATGTCTAATAAAAATAATTATTTGACTAGTGTTTATTTTTTTTGGAAATTGGCTCAGGTAAAAAAATAAAGTTTAAAATTAACCACTAATTTGCGATAAAAAAAGGCTTTGCCTTTCAAGATATATAAGAATTGTTTTCATTTGGTTTTTTGGGGTTATACAGGGTGCAGCGTCTCATACGCTTGTGCCCTGTTTTTTTTTGCGCTAAACCTAAATTTCACAAAAAACTCTTTGCCCTATCTCGCACAACGAACACATAAGCTACTTTGTGGCATAAACATTAATCTCGCTGGCTGAATCGTTCGTTTACAATTAGAACAACTACCAAAATCTTGGCTATCTACTTTTGTCAATGCCAATTCTAAGCTATTGAGTTGCCTTTTAGCATTTCTTAACGCAGCATCTGAAACGCCTTTATTATTAATTGCATCCATTCTACTCACTCTTCCAATCGAATTTTCTGGCGAAATGGGTTTCGTTGCATCTTCTAAAAGTGCTATTTTCCTTTTCGTTTCCGTTATTTTTTCAATTATTTTCTTTTTTAACACCTTTCTATCTTCAGTTGTCATGTTTACCGTTTTATAAAATGAAGTGAATAGAATCTTATTTATGCA
>CALJVJ010000255.1 GCA_937974625.1 uncultured Saprospiraceae bacterium | reverse complement strand
GCACCACTTTGACCATATTGTTTAAACGGAAAGATAGAGCCAGCTAACGGAAATTTATCTTGCCCAGAAGTCATACCAGTTAACCGTTGACCATTTCTAATGGACTCAGGTAAATCTTCTCCTCTTCGTTCAATCAGCAATGGTTTATAATCAAATAAGTCCAATTGGGAAGGCCCACCACTTTGAAATAAATAAATGACTCGTTTTGCTTTTGGTGCAAAATGTAAGTTTTTAATAATCCCTTCTACGCCGTTGTTAGTAGGGGAGAGCACACCATTTTCCGACTGATTCATGAAGTTCATGCCTAGTAATGAGCTTAAGGCTGCGGTTCCAATACCGATGCTGCTTTTTGCTAGGAAATTTCTTCGATTTAGTAGATAGGAACGGTCTTTTATTATTTTTTCCATGGTTATATTTTTGGTAGTTGTAGCCTGCGTAGATTTAACAATACTTTTATTAGCCTCTCGAAATAGATTCATCCAAATTAAAAATAGCACTAGCCAGCATCGCATAAGCCGCCATTTCAGGTTTGGACGTTTCATAGTCCATTTGGTAAGCACCAATATTTAAATAATCCTCCGCTTTTTCAGGAGTGGCTTCGAAGTAGGCTAGTTCTTCTAAAAGATATGACTTCAAACTCTCGACTTCTGCTGAGCTAGGTTTTCTTGAAGTGGCCAATCTGAATATTTGCTCAATACGGGCTTCCATAGACTCAACTTTTGCTAAAGCATTTTGCGCGACTACTCTAGTAGCTTCTATTATTTGTGGGTCATTCAACAAAACTAAAGCTTGTAAAGGGGTACTGGTTCTTTGCCTTTTGACGGTGCATAAATCACGTGTCGTTGCATCAAAGGTCATCATGCTTGGAGGAGGTACGGTTCTTTTCCAAAACGTATACAAGCTTCTTCGATACAACTTATAATCTTTGTCTTCCACATATTTAGCTAAACTTCCACCACCTCCACCAATAGTTTCTGCCCAAAGGCCTTCTGGTTGGTAAGGTTTGGCACTCGGACCGCCTATTTCGTTGGACATGAGTCCGCTAATTTTTAAGGCGTGGTCTCTTATCATTTCTGCTGAAAGGCGCAATCGAGAAGCTCTTGCAATGAGTTCATTTTCTGGGTCTAGCTCTCTTATTTCAGCATCCATTTTTGCGGACTGTTGATAAGTAGCTGATGAAATGATGTATTTAATCATAGCTTTCTCATCCCAATTATCTTCTCGAAATTTCACAGCCAAAAAGTCCAATAATTCAGGATGGGTAGGCAATGCACCTTGGTTGCCAAAATCATCAGAAGAACTAACAATTCCTGTCCCAAAAAACAGTTGCCAAAGCCGATTAACAGCGACTCTAGCCGTTAATGGATTTTTTTCATCAAATAGCCAATCTGCCAATCCTTTTCGGTTTTTCGGTAAATTTTCATCAAAAACTAATACCGATTCTGGTGTATTTGGAAAAACGGCTTCTGTTGGTTGGTCATAGGCACCTCTATTTAGAATATGCGCTTGCCTAGGCTCGGTCATTTCTTCCATCACCATCAACGGAATTTCTTCCATTGTATCTAAATTATTAATAAAAGTAAGCGTCTTTTCAATTTCTTTTTGGCTTAGTTTAATATATGGTTTTGGGATAGCCCCATATGGTTGAATTTGTCCATTCTCAGGAATATTATTAAAAAAGCTGTAGAGCTGGAAATAATTCTTTTGAGAAATTGGGTCGTATTTATGATCATGACAGCGAGAACATTCTACGGTCAATCCTAGAAAGGCAGTACTAAAAGTTTGAGCACGGTCTGCTACGTATTCGGTCCGATATTCTTCTCCGATAACGCCACCTTCTTGGGTGATTTTGTGGTTTCGATTGAAGGCAGTTGCGATAATTTGTTCTAAAGTAGGATTTGGTAATAAATCTCCTGCCAACTGCCAAGTAACAAATTCTTTATAAGATTTATTATTTTTAAAAGCGTGAATAACCCAATCTCTCCACGGCCAAGCGATACGTTCTAAATCATCTTGATACCCATGAGAATCTGCATATCTAGCAATATCTAGCCATTGAACGGCCCGATGTTCCGCATAGGCATCACTAGCTAAAAGGCGGTCTATTTGTTTCTCGTAAGCATTCGGAGCGTCGTCACTTAAAAAGGCGTCTAACTCTTCAATAGACGGAGGTAAACCCGTTAAATCAAAGGATAGACGGCGTAGTAATTTTGCTTCGTCAGCAGGTTCACTAGGAGCTAGCTGTTGGCTTTCTAATTTTGCCAAAATAAATTTATCGATTTCATTATTTCCCCACGCTTCATTTTGAACTGTTGGTATACTGGGTTTTTGAGGCGGAATTAAAGACCAATGTTCTTTCCATTCTGCACCTTGAGCAATCCACTTTTTTAGTATTTCTTTTTCGTGTTTTTCTAGTTTTAAATTTGATTCAGGAGTGGGCATGATATCATCAGGGTCATCGGTAAATATTCGATAGACTAAAGTACTACTATCTGGCATTCCAGGTACAATAGCAAAGTGGTCTTGTTTATCCCCTAGAGCAGCAAAAGCAGTTTCTTGAGTTGCTAAACTAAGTCCTCCCTCAATCGCATTTTTATCTGGACCATGACACTTGAAACATCGGTCAGAAAGGATAGGTTTTACGTGAAAATTAAAATCTATTTTATCTGGAATTTGGTATTTTTTAGCTACTGCCGATTTAGAAGCGGCTGTATGCTGCTCAGATTGGCAGGCCATTAGGCAAACTATGCAAAGATAAAATAGGGTAGGAAGGATGTTTTTGGTAAAGGTTAGCATAGTTATCAATTTTCAATCAAATAGAAAAATTGGTACTTTTTCAAATATAGGAAAAATTAAGGTTTGTTGAAAAGTATAAAGATATTTTTTCAAAGTTTTTTGGTTAGGGACATAACAAATAGTAACCTACACAAATTTATTTCTAAATCCCTTAATTATTTTTTCTTGTCGTTGGTATTTTTTTCGCCAAAATTGTAGACAGGAATATAGTCAGATTGGCAAAAAAACAGGCAGGCTTTTTAGCCTGCCTGTATGAAACTAGTTTAATTTAAATCATTGTATTTTTAGACAATTACTTATCCCACCATACAGGAACTGACATGTGACTAGAAAAGTCAGAACCTAAACCTTGACGAGTTTTAGCCGCTTCAAAATTTGGATTCAAACTACCTTCTCCTGGGTTACCAGCTAAACGTAATGGAATCTGTCCATTTGTTACATTTCCTGCATAATTTACAGGCGTTAAATCAGGGTACCCTGTTCTTCTAAAATTAGAATAAGCTTCGTACTCATTTAAGAAAGTTGCCAACCAATATTGATTACCTATTTGCTCCATTCCATTAGCTGCATCAAATGGGTTAGCTGCTACAAAAGCATCAACTGTTGCATCGTCAACTGCTAAAGAAGCATCGTAGTGTTCCCACATTTTTACACCAGCTCTCAAACCAGCTTCAAAGTGGCTTCCTGCATCAGATGCACCCCAACCTCTCATTGCAGCTTCTGCTAATAGTAATTCTGTTTCTGCATAGGTCATAAACATCATTGGAGATTCTACTAAAACAATTGCTGGGTTGATTCTACTAAAATCATCAGTAGAAGTACCTGAAGCATTATCTTGTATAGTTGTTTCATCTAAACCATTAGGCATTCCGGCTATAACACCAGTATTAGCAGAAGGAACACCTAAAATATTTAATCTAGGGTCGCCAGTAGATTCTAATAAACCAACCAAGGTTGCACTCAATCTTGGGCAATCATCTCCAAATCCATTTGACTTATCTAATACTTCTCCAATACCGTTTCTATTGATCCCCTCAGGTCCGTTAGTATGCTGAATAAAAGCATCGTCCGCATTGCTATTCATAACGCCACCTGCAATTGCTTTGGAAGCCCAAGCTTGAGCTGTTCCAGGGTCAACTTCTGATAATCGCATTGCTAGTCTTAACATTAAAGAGTTTCCAAAACGCTTCCATTGGTCTGCATCACCAGCATAAATTAAATCTGCTCCACCAAAACCACCGCTGCCAATTTGTGCTATTCCCTCTTCCAATTCCTTTAGCATATCCATATATATAACTTCCTGTGCATCATATGCAGGGAAGTCGATTCCTTCTAAAGCTCCTTTTCCTGCCTCAAAATAAGGAACATCGCCATACATATCAGTTAATCTATGGAAAATCACAACCCGCCAAATTCTAGCCATGCCCAACATAGTTTGGTCACCTTGAGTGCCTGATTGCAAGGTATTTATCAAATCTTGCATATCCTTCACTTGTTCCCTGTATCCGTTGTCAATCAGTGAAGAAGAATAACCTCCATTATAGGTATATTTATCTCCCGTCCAATATCCACACAAGGCAGACATATGCTGAATCATCATAGAAGAATAAATTAAACCTGCACGCCAATTTTCATATCGACCACCAGAGGTACGCAATTGTACCCATGTCATTTGAAAATTAGGGTTTATTTCAATAGCTGCTTGTGGATTGGTGTTTATTTCTGCAAACCCATCGTCACAAGAAGTTTGTAAGGCTAGTAGGGCTACCAGCACCAATAACATTTTATTTTTAAAAAATTTCATATTTTATATTTTATTGGAGTCATTGGTCATCGGTCACTCGCCATTAGTTGGAACATTAATGACTAAGGACTATTTGACTACTGACTAGTTTTAAAATTTAACATTCAAGTTCAAACCATAAGTTCGAGTTACAGGGACACCAAACATCTCTAATCCTTGACCATTTCCACTAGTGTAAGTAGATTCAGGGTCAATATTATCCGTCTTTTTCCACAATACAAATAAGTTTCTAGCTGCAAATGATAAAGTAACTCCTGATACAGGAACATTTTCTAAAAATCTTTTTGGAATTGCATATCCAACGACAACTTCCCTTAGTTTTGCAAAATCAGCATCATCAATAAATTCTTCAGAAATTCCAAATGCAATTCTTTGGTAATAATCTTCAACATTTTCTGCTGCTACAGCTCCGATTCCAGACTCTCTACCTTCTAAAGTAGCTTTGTGTAACCCTCTAAACATACCGTATGCATTAGTTGCATTATAAATCTTTCCACCAGTCTTAATATCAATTAAGAAACTAACTCTCAAATCACCAATGTTGAATTTATTATTGATACCTAAAGAATTTGGATGAACACCTGTTCCGAATGCCATTAAATCTCCTTGTACTGGTAATCCGTTATCATCTAAAGTAAGATTTCCGCTTCCATCACGTACATAGGCAAAGCCCATAACTTGACTGTAAGGTAAACCTTCCACTAAATGTACATAAGCATTTCTAGTTCTCGATTCTTCCAATCTAATTTCCTCTCCATCATCTTCTGGTGTCAACAAACTAACTACTTTATTATTATTACGAGCGTAATTAATGTCTAAATTCCATCTAAAATTAGATGTTCTAACTGGATTAAGACTCAATAATATTTCTATTCCCTTGTTAGAAATTTTTCCAACGTTAACTGTTTTGGAACCATATCCAGATGTACCAGAAATAGAAGCTGATAAAATTCCATCTACTGTTTCTCTATCATAATAAGCGATATCTAATCCAACTCTTCCTTTGTACATTCTTAAATCAACACCGAATTCTAATTCTTTACTTGTAGAAGGGACTAATGAACCTGCTGGTACAGAATTATTATTAATAGAACCTAAAGGATTTCCTAAGTGACCTTGACCTCTAATACCATAAGTTAATCCTAATTGGTATGGGTCAGTAGCGCCACCAACTTCAGCCCAAGATGCTCTAACCTTTGCAAAATCAACGAAATCTGGTAAAGCATCACCCAATCCTTCTGATAAATCATAAGCGACACCAAACGAAGAATAAAGAATAGAATTCTCAGAATCTCTACCACTAGGGTCAGTCAACTGAGAGAACCAATCTTGTCTAACTGTAGCAGTTAAGTATAAAGAATTCATTAAGGATACTTCCGCCTGTCCAAATAAGGAATTTACTTGGTATTGGCTAAATCCATAATTAACAGATTGATTAGCTCCGTTTTTGATAGAATGTAAAAATGGTACGTTGAAATTAGCACCTCTACCTCCTAAAGACTCATCAAAATTCTTTTGCTGATTTCCACCAACAATTAAATCTAATCCGACTGTTTCGGTGATATCTCTATTAAATCTTAAAGTTGCTTCTAAGTTTACTTCTTGTACCGTTCTATTACTTTCATTAATAGCTCCAAAGTTTGTAAAAGCTGTTCCGTAAGGTTCTAAACTTGTTCTTCTTTCTGTAAATCTGTCAATACCAACCTTTCCTCTTAAAACTAAGCCTTCAATAAATTCGTACCCTAAACTTGCATTTCCGTACAATCTATCCTTCTCGTTATTTCTTGCAAATTGATGGGTCGCCCACCAAGGATTAGTTACAAACACGTTATCATTAAATTGTAATTCAAATCCTGTTTCAGGGTCCGCACCTAATTTATTTGGATCACCTTTTAGGTCATTAATATTGATACTTGGAGGTAAAGACCAAGCCGTATAGTTGGCATTACCTGGTGAATCAGAAAGACCTGGTCTGTTCTTAGTATTTTCTTTTACATAAGTACCAGATAAGCTACCTAGCCATTTACCAGATTGACCATTGACACTTGCAGAAAAAGTATTTCGGTCTAAACCAGAATTCTGCATGATACCTTGATTATCAAGATTTGTCATAGAGAAACGGTAGCCTACATTTTCACCACCTCCAGATAAGGAAACATTATTAGTCCATGTAGAACCTGTACGGTAAAATCTATCTAAATTACTTCCTGCGTTAGAGTAAGGTCTAGATTGGCCATCAAATTGCATCACACTACTTCCATCTAATTTTGCACCCCAAGCATATAAACCTTGTGCAAAAGCCTCTTCCTCAGTAGTTGGTTTAGCACCATTTCTACCATGTCCATATTCTGTTTGGAAATCATAATTATCTTGGAAAGTTTCTGCTAAAAAGTTAGAGTTAAACTCTACTTGTAATCCTTGACCTTTTTTTCCTGTTTTAGTGGTCACTAAGATAACACCATTACTTGCCCGATATCCATACAAGGCAGAAGCAGTATTTCCCTTTAGAATACTAATGTTTTCAATATCATCAGAATTTAAAGAAGAAAGTCCATCACCCCAATCTTGTCCACCCCACATTCCAGCAGAACCTAAATTGTCGTTATTAATAGGCACCCCATCCACTACAATTAATGGTTGGTTATTACCAGCAATGTTACCATTACCTCTAATGACGATACGAGTAGAACCACCAGGACCAGTTGAAGGATTACTAACGTTTACTCCTGCAACTTTACCAGCGAGTGAGTTACCGACATTGATTTCTTTAGCTGTTGCTACTTCATCACCACTAAGTTCAGTAACGGAATAGGCCAAGGCTCTCTTTTTTCTTTCAATACCTAAGGCGGTAACGACCACCTCATCTAAATTGACCCCTTCTGTCATAACCATGTCAATAACCGTTTGGCTACCAATTGCAATCGTTTGCGTTTCATATCCCGTGTAGGAAAATTCTAAAGAAGCACCTTCAGCTACAGATAAATCATAATTTCCATCAAAATCTGTAACGGTACCATTTGAGGTACCTGCCTCTAGGACGTTAACCCCAATTAAGGGTACTCCATCTTCGCCAGTAATATTACCGGAAACCCGACTTTGTGCCGTGAGGGTTGCTGATGTGACCAAAAGGCACAACAGACTGAGTAAAAAATTTCTCATGCGTTGAAATTTAAGGTTTAATTAATTTTAAGTAATGTGTTTTTAAAAATGGAAAGAGATAGAGTGGAAGATTTTTTTTATATCTCACCAACTATTCTTTGAGTCTAAATTGTTCAAGAAGGATTAATAAAAATATTAGAAGCGGATAGTTTTATGAATAATTCCATAAAACATTTAAAATACTTCGGGGTAAATATAGAAAATAAGTTTATAAATGTGCACGGACACATTAAAAATTTTAAATAAAAATTCTACATTTATTAAAAAATAAAATATTTAATTAGGATAGATACAGATTTAACAAATATATTAGTGTACCAATTATATAAAAAATGGATAAATCTAGTACTTCTTATACAAAAATGTTTTCGGACACATGTTTAAACATCGAAGTTTAATCAATGATCACATTGAGTCAATAATTAAGTTAGGAAATTTCTATTTTGTGCTTATATTTGCTAGACAGAGATAAGCGATTGTCTTTCTTTTTTCAAAAAAATAAGCCATCTACCTATTTTTCAAAATAAAGAAATAAGATTTTTAGACTTACTCAAAGTACTTTAAACTTCAGTTCGGAATATGAAAAAAAGAATCAGGATTATAGACATTGCCGAAAAAGCAGGTGTATCCAAAGGTACCGTAGATAGAGTCATTCACAAAAGAGGCCATGTTTCCCCCGAAGTAAAAAAGCGAATTTTGGAAGTGATGAAGGAATTGGATTATCGACCTAATGTCATAGCGAGCGCATTGGCATATAACAAATCTTGGAAAATTGCAGCCTTATTACCAAATCCAGAAAATGATGCATTTTGGATGCAACCCAAAAGTGGCATTTTAAAAGCATTAAATTTCACTTCTGATTATGGTATGAATGTAGACTTCTATCATTTTCAGGATGCAAATAAACAGCATTTTCAAAATTGTTGCGACCAAATTCTATCAGGAGCCTATGATGCTGTTTTGATTGCACCACTTTATTATAAAGAATCCCATCAATTTTTAAATGAATGTGATGAATTAGGTCTAAAATATTTTCTTTTCAATACTTTTTTGGAACGCACGGACCTAAGTTTTCAATGCTATATCGGACAAGACTCCTATCAGAGTGGTGTTTTAGCTGCTAAACTGCTAGATTTTGGTATTGAGAATGGGGATGCAGTTATGATTTTGCACCTTGAAAAAGGGGTGTATAATGCAAAGCACCTTTTAGCAAAAGAACAAGGTTTTCAAAACTATTTTATTGAACACCCGAATCGGAATATTCAAATTATAAAAACAAGTTTCGAAGAACCGAAGGATTCTCCGGCCTTTAGAAAATTTATAAATTATCAGTTAAAAAGTTACCCAAACCTGAAAGGTATTTTTGTAACCACTTCTAGAATTCATCACTTAGTTAATGTCCTTTCTGATATCCATACCAAAAAAATAAAATTGGTAGGTTTTGATTTAATTTCAAATAATTTGACAGACTTAAGAGCAGAAAAAATTGATTTTTTGATTAACCAAAACCCCGTAAAACAAGGCTATTTAGGCATCTTAAATATTTTTGAGCATTTGGTAAGAAAAAAGGAAATTGCTAAAATCCAACACCTACCATTAGATGTCGTCATGCAAGAAAATGTAAGTTATTATTTAGAGGCCGACCAGCATATGCATATGATGATTTAGGTTAAATTAAAGAGCAAGTTCAAAAATCAAGTTCAAGTGCAAAACGACTTAATTTTCTCTTTAGACTTACCCTTATTTTATCAAAGTAATAGTGCCTTGAAAAACGTCAGTTTGACTATTATTTATGGCTACAATTATCGTATATCTGAAAACAGCAGGGTTTAAAGGCTGTCCATTAAATGTTCCGTCCCATTTAGGCATTATACCTTTAGCGCTGTAGACTAAATTTCCCCATCTATCTATGATTTCGACTTTATTAATTTTCTGAATGGTCGTATTATTGGCAAGAAATATTTCAAAGAAATCATTAACCCCGTCTCCATTAGGTGAAAAAGCATTAGGAATATAAATCGAGTTGTTTTCACATTCAATATCAATAAAATTAGGATTCATTAGTGTTATCGATTCCGATATAATACAATCTTGAGCATCTATCACCGTCACTGAATAATCTCCCGCAGGTAATTGAGTTGGAGCACTAGCATCATTCACTTCATCGGACCATAGAATAGAAAAAGGCATTTGACCATTTAGAATTTTCAATTCAATTGCACCATCTGCAATATTGGGGCAAGAGGGTAGCATAGTCTCTACCTCTAGTTCAAGCCCAACGTTATTGACAATTCCAATTCCAGTGGCTTCACCTATACAAGCAGCATCTGAAAAGTTTAGTAACTCATAAGTTCCAAATTGGGTAACAGGTAAATTATAATCAACATCAAAAATATTTTCAATTTCAATTGGTGTTCCATTGTCAATAGCATAGGAAAAAGACCAAGGGGCATTTCCATTAAAATTTAATGGAAGGAATACGTTTGACTTGCCTTCACAATAATCAGTATCTCCCGATAAAGTGGCAATTGGAATGGATTGAAAATTAATAGTTATGGAATCGGTTTGCTGATTTTGACAAAAATCAGTAACTGTTAAATAGTATTTAGTGGGTTGTTGAATTAAATCTGTTAATATACTATCGGTAGTTCCATTATTCCATTGAAATGTAAATGGGGAAACACCATTATTTAATTGAGGTTTAATAGTAAAAGATTGATTGGTACAGGCGTCAATTTTATTAAATGCCAGCTTAGGTAAAATGGGGTCTGCAATTTTTAAAGTTGCTTGACTCCCTTCTTCACATTGACATGTTTGCTGTAAATCAACGGTTAAAGTCTCCGTAATTTCATTTTCATTGTCCATAAGGGACTGAATGGGTAGACTAAAATTGTTTTGCCCTACTGGAATAGTTATTGACCGTTCGATTGGTTGAAAATCGATTCCTTCCGTTGCGGATGAATTATTATCAATGATAAAATCAACAGGAAAAGGAACATTCCTATCTGAACCTTCTGGTCGACTAAAAACAAATTGTCCATCGACACAATTTTCATAAGCAATGGTATCCATACGATTGGGAACAACAGCTTTTACAGAAGCTAATTCTCCTAAATTAAAACTTTTAGAACGTAGGAAAACTGCTGAATCCAATTTGTCATCACCTACATCACCCACCACCAATCGGATATGATAGGTCTCACAAGGAATTACCTCAAACCGAGCAGTTAGTGGAGTGGTAAATCCATCAAATTCTATCGTATTGAGATGGTCAGGACTAAAAGTAACTAGGCAATTATTGGCGTCTTCTTCTAACTCATTTTTAACATAAATGTCTGAATTTAGAATATGGTTTACCGTATTAATGGAAACAAAATCCTCGGAATCAGGCAATTTTGCTACATTGATAGCCCCATTTTCAAATTCGCCATTAATGCCCGGTCCACTTACAAAAAAACCAAACACATCATTAAAAATAGTGCCTACAAATTCACAGTATTCCTCGGATGCAAAAACATATTGGAAAGAGACTTCATCCGCAAGTGGAACAAAATCAAATTCTAAAACCGTTACATCTAATAATTGGTTGGTGGCTATTTTTATAAGGTCTTTATCAGTTGAGTTGTTGGCAAAAGAAGTAGTTGTTTCCACAGATTCATTAGGTCCGATTGCAGATAATACATCCCCAGTTGATAACATGATTCCATCAGGAAGACCAAGAATATTTCCTGCATTTTCAAATTGACCAAAGCTGATGGGTTCTCCCGAAGCTTCGATATTATTGACATTTTTACAATTTCCTTTGATGAAAACATCCTTTACCAAATTAATGACCTCGTTATTTCGAATGGTTTGGATGCTACCTCCATTAGGTTGGGCGAATAGGGGAATTATGCCAAAAAGTAAAATAAATATTAGGATATATTTGATTGGCATGGTCGATTATTTAAATAATCAAAACGAGGTTTTAGTGGAAGTATGCATCTGTTTAACAATTGATTGTTAAAAGAGTTTAAATAAAAAATAAAAGTAGGTAAGTATGCTAACAATAGTTTTTTAGTAAACGATATTTACAGACTTCAAAGTCGTATAATTATAAATCCCAACCTTTCCTAGCTCTCTACCAATACCTGATTGTTTGTATCCACCTAGTGGTAAACCTGGGTCAGACCGAACAGGAGAATTCACGTAAACCACCCCTGCTTCTAATCTATTGACCATCGTCATGGCTTTGGAAATGTCTTTTGTCCAAACAGTTGCAGCCAGACCAAATTGACTATCATTTGCCAAACGTAAGGCATCTTCCATATCATCAAAAGGTACGGCAACTAATACAGGCCCAAATATTTCCTCTGAAATAATGGATTTTTCATTGTCCAAGGCGCTAAAAATAGTTGGTTTTAAAAAGTATCCTTTGTCCAATGGGTTTTCGGTGCCACCAGTAATTAGTTCTGCACCTTCCTCTATTCCAGAATTGATATAATTACACACTTTTTGTAAATGACCTTTAGACACTAGCGGACCCAATTGCGCAGACTCATCAAATCCATGTGAAATTTTCATTTTCTGTGCAGCATGACTAATATCCGTTAATACTTTATCGTATACCTTTTTCTGAATATAAACTCTGGACCCTGCCACACAAACTTGTCCTTGATTTCTAAAAATTCCAGCAGCAACGCCATTTGCAGCAAAATCCAAATCATGGGCATCGTTAAAAACAATAGCAGGTGATTTCCCACCGAGTTCTAAAGAAACACCTGTGACATTTTCCATAGCGGTTTTACCAATAATTTTACCTGTATAAGTAGAACCTGTAAAGGTTATTTTTTTGACGTCTTTATGAGCGGTAAGACAAGCGCCAGTTGTCCGACCGTCCCCTGTAACGATATTCAAAACACCAGGTGGTAATCCTGCTTCCATTGCTATTTCAGCCAATAAGAGCGCTGAAAGGGGCGTCTCTTCAGATGGTTTTAACACAACGGTACAGCCTGCGGCTAGGGCAGGGGCTATCTTCCAAGCAGCTATAGAAATTGGAAAATTCCATGGAACAATTGCTGCCACCACTCCAATAGGTTCTCTTTTCGTAAAAGCAAAATTTTGTCTACCTCCCTTTTGAGGTTGAGAAATATCTAAGGTTTCTCCTTCTATTTTGGTGGTCCAACCTGCGTAATAGCGAAAAGTTTTTGCTGCCCCACCAGCGTCTGAAGAAAGGGCATCTTTTATCAACTTTCCATTTTCAATAGTGACCATTTGAGCTAAGGACTCAGAATGGTCTGAGATTAATTCAGAGAAACGGTATAATATTTTTCCTCTGTCGTCTGGGCTCATTTTACGCCAATCACTATTGTGATGAAAAGCTAATTTTGCTGCCCTGACAGCTGCATCCACATCCTCCTTATTCCCTAATGGTATTTTGCCTATTTCTACCTCTGTTGCTGGATTTATTACTGCAATTTGCTTTTCCCCGTAACTATCCTGATAAGCACCATTTATAAAATGTTGATGATTTCTTTTGGCTAAAAATCGAGTTAATCTAGCAGTAATATTGCTCATTTAAAATGCTTTTCCTTTTACTAAAAAAGTTGTTTTTATCGAAGCTTCTTTTAAGTGCATGAAGGCTTTTCTTCGTTCGTCTCTTAGAAAATTATGAAAATCGTTTTCTGAATCAAAAGAAATGAAATGTATTTCATAGGGTGGAGGACCTTGGCAAGCAATTAGACTTTCTTCTGTTGGTCGAATCCTGTATAGAACGCTGCCACTATAATCACTCATTAAAGGAATCGCAAAGTCTTCAAATTCATGAAATACCTCCTCTTTTCCTTCTTTTAGGAATATTATCATTGTTAAATAAATCATTTTCGCATTTTAGGTTAAATACCAGCTATTGACAATTGAATCAATTGTAGTTGAGTCAGGGTATTGTTTTCTTAATTTTGTGGCATATTCATTAGCCAAATTAGCATTGGCAGCCAGACTTCCAGTCTTGTGCAATTCCGCTTCGTTTTCGACACTGACCTTAAAAATTTCTTCAATGTAAAGGGGGACAAAATTTCGATGTTGTAAAATTTTTCCAAAAACAAATTCATAGATGGCAGGGTCATAGGGAGGTTGACCATCCATCGGAATGTTTTTTCCAAATTCATTGGCAATTCCACAAATCATTTTCCACAACATTAGCATGACCGCTGGTTTGGCGCCTGTCCAAGTTTTTGCATCGTCTGCTATTTGCTTTTTTCGGTCTTCTTCAATTTTAGTGCGTACCTTTTTGGAAGGAATGGGAACCAATAGCTGAAACTCATCACTTTTAAAGAAGCTTTCTAATTTTTTATCCGCTTGAATTTTTGCTAATTCAATAAATCGATGACCGACTAAAGGCGCTTCTATCAATAATAATTCATGGGCTTGATGATGTACAATTAACCATTGTTTTATGGTATCTAATAACCAAGCTCCAGCACTCAATTTCACGCCATTATGTACCACGCCGTCACCCATGGGAAAGTGTTTGGCAATTTCGGTCGTTTCAAAAGATTTTCGAGCGATATCCCATTGAATAACTGTTACTTTTTTACCTGCTGTTTCTGCTATTAATTGAAACTGATTAATATACAAACTTTTACCAACGCCTGGAAGGCCCGAAAAGACAACGATTTTAGCCGTATTAGCCGTTTGTTTAAGTGTCTGATAAACAGGGCTTTTTGTTGGTATTACACTTTTTTGAACATTCATAAAACCCATTGCTTTTTTTGAACGCAAGCCCATTTTATGCCCGTGGGTATTAAAATAGGCTTCCATCAAAGGAGTTTTTAAAGAGATTGCATTGTCTAATTCAATAATATTTATATCGTCAATATTGGTATCATAAATAGCGAAGGTAGCCTTTTTTGTTTTTCCTGCAGCAATTTCTCCAGGGTTTACCACCCAACAGTGCTTTATTTTCTCTTTGGACAAAATATGGGTGTGACCAAAAAAAACGGCATCGTATTCGGCTGATTTTGCCATCGGTATCGCCAAATCATCATAGTGAGAAATAAAGATTTTTTTACCACCCAACTCTAAAAAATCATACACATTGGTACTAACGGTTAAAGCACTATTCTCTTTTTGGGAGGCTAGGGTGATTTCTACTTTTTCCCCATCATTATTTCCCCAAATCATAAAAACGGGGATGGTTTGGCTCGCTAATAATTTTGCTACACCACTATTCATTAAATCTCCTAAACAAATAATTTGTTCCACTCCATGCTGTTCTATTTCTTGTAAGGCAAGAATAAGATTATGGAAATTTTCGTGTATATCGGAAATGATGGCTATTTTCATGATATCATCTAACTTTTGGTAGGGCTTTAAAACGATTGGTACTTGGCAAACCTGTTCCAATCGGCACTTCAATAATCGTAGGAAGGGTTTCCCCTTTAGCATCCTGAATAGCTTTTCCTATATCTTCAAAACTGTTCAATTTAACCCCGTTTGCGCCAAACGAATGTGCCATTTTTACAAAATCAGGATTGTGTAAATCTGTAGCAATTACGCGATTACCATATAGATTTTCTTGCATTTGTCTTACATTACCATATAAGTTATTATTAAACAACAAAACAATGACGCCAATTTTATGTTGAACAGCCGTAGCTAATTCTTGTACACCAAACATAAATCCACCATCCCCTACGACTGATATTACAGGTACATCCGGTTTTGCCACCTTTGCCCCTAAAGCAGTTTGAAATCCCCAACCTAAAGTACCCATAAACCCTGTAGATAAGTAGGTGCGTGGTAAAAAGGCATCGTAAACAATTCGACTCGCAAAACCTACTTGGGTCAATTCATCCACTAAAATACCATCATCAGGCAATGATTTTCGGATAGTTTTTAAAATGGTAGATTGTGGTTCTAAATATGCGGTTTTTTCATTCCATGCTTTTCGAAACTCCTTCATTTCGGTTTCCCTTGACGGATTCGCTGTGGTGTATTTTGGCAATTCCTCTAATATAGCTTGGACCGCAACTGCTGCGTCTGCGGTAATACTTAGGGTTGGCTCAACAATCCGATTATGAGCCGTTTCATCGATATTAATGCTAATAAATTTTAAATCCTTATCCACACCCCATTTACTTAAAGGCATTCTGACATGACTGCCAATTCCTATAACCACATCCGCCTCTTTCCAAAGGGCATGGGCAGCAGGTACGGGGAAACTTAAATAATGATTGCTTGATAAAATTCCCTTTCCTGTTCGATAAGCAAAAGTAGGTGCTTGAAGGTATTCTGCTAGCGCTTGAACTTCTTTGGCGGATTCCATTGCACCACCACTCACAAAAATTAAAGGATTTTTAGCTTTGGCGATTAATTTTACCGCAGCCTCAATTTTTTCTTCATTAATGGGAGTAGATTGGGTGCTCGCTTTTTTGTAGTTAGAAAAATCAATCTCCATTTCTTTTTGCAAAACATCCATTGATACTTCTACACCAACTGGTCTCGGTCTGCCATTGTGCAATTGATGAAATGCAGCAGCCATTAGTCCTGGAATTTCGTCAGGGGAAGTGGCTCGTTCCGCCCATTTAGTGAGTTGGCGTTGAATAGCCAATTGGTCTGGGATTTCATGCAATACACCACGACCTTTTCCTTGTGCCTTTTGGGGAATTTGCCCAACTAATGAAAGTACTTTTGCATTTAGTCCCCATGCAGTCGCTAAGGCAGCTGAACTATTCAAAAAACCAGGACCTGGAACGATATTACAAACTCCAAC
>CALJVJ010000254.1 GCA_937974625.1 uncultured Saprospiraceae bacterium | reverse complement strand
TAATAATAAATCTAAAAAAGCCCTTGTCTTACCTTTGTCGTTGGTATCTCCAAAAACATATCCTTTTACGCCTTTTTTTCGAGCCATTTCCAGAGATTCCTTAAAGAAATCTCGTTGATGGTTGAGCATAAATTCTCGGTTCTCCACTGCTGCTCGAACGGTTGCAATACTCGTTCTGGTATGATTGCGAATTGTGAACGCAAAGGTGATGGGTTTGGTCGTCGTTTCTTGTACATGACCACGAGAGGAAGCTTGTTCAAATACTAAACCCAATCCGCCGTGCATATCTGGATAGGTGGACCCATAGCCCGGATAAGAATTATCAAAGGCTTCTTTGGTGAAATAGAGTGAGCCTACTTCGTCTAAAGCCTCCTTAAAATACTTGGCAAATAGGTTATTGATGTCGTCATAATTCTTGCGCCCTACCAATGGATTTTCTGAGCCAAATGGTTCGGTTGGTTCGAAGAAATAGGTCGAACTAGCACCCATTTCATGATAATCGGTGGCCACATTCGGTAACCACTGGTGATAAAAAGCCATCCGATTTCGACTTTCTACTTGTGCTAATGGTAACCAATCTCTATTTAAATCAAACCAGTAGTGATTGGTTCTCCCCCTTGGCCAAACTTCATTGTGTTCCCTATCTGCTGGGTCGGCTACTGGTGGAAAACCATGATGCATATTCGCCCAATTAGTGTGCCTATCTCGCCCATCGGGATTATAAGCGGGGTCAATAAAAGTCACTGCATCTTTTAGAAAACCTTGGGTTTCGGTACTTGTTTCTGCTACTAAGTAGTAAGCGGTTAACATCGCCGCTTCTGTAGATGATGGTTCGTTTCCATGCACATTATAGCCATGCAAAATGATGACTGGCATATCGCTAACGTCATTGACATTACTCGAAGGGTCGCATAATTTTAAATGCGCTTGGCGTATATTTTCTAAGTTATTGTAATTCTCAGGAGTGGTAACCGTTAAAACTATTTGTGGTCGGTGTTCATTGGTATAACCGATAATTTGAAAATTGGCTTTATCGGATACTTCTGCCAATTTTTCCATATAGGACACCATGCGGTCATGTCGAGTGTGGAAATCGCCAATTTCATAACCCAAAAATTGCGCTGGTGTGGGAATGGTCGGGTCAAATTGCGCATTGGCAGGGAAAAAATAATCGTTTTGCGCAAAGCTATTAGTGGTAAAGAATAGCAATACAGCTATAATAAGATTTCTCATTGATAAGGTATTGGTTGTTTAATGGGGTAAAAATAGTGCAACCAATTTAAAAAGTATCTTTTTAGCGTGTTTTCATTTTAAAGGATAACTATATTTAAGTTTTGAGCACTCATTTTAAAGAGAATTGTTGAACTTTGCAGGGGATTCACCATTCTTTTATATAAATATCCAAAAATATGATTAATTACGTAGCGAGCGAATTAGGAAAAGTAAAGAAAATATTGATTCATAGCCCTGATGGCGGTATTGGAAAAATTATTCCGAGTAAATTCAAAGAATGGTTGTATGATGATACGGTTCATTTGCAAAAAATGCGAGAAGAATATAATGAGTACATTCAATTATTGCTCTATTTTATAGATCCTAAAAAAGCGAAATACGTCCAGCAGCATTTGGAAACTAATCAAGGAAAGCAACAATACGATGTTTTCAAACCAGACCACCAAAAATATTTTAATTCAGACAAAGTCATTGATGTACAAAAGGCATTGAGTGATATTTTGGAGCAAGACTTAGTCCGTATTCGTTTAGTTTCTGCGATTTGTGCCATCGAAGGATGTAGTCAGCAAATTCAAGAGCGGCTAGAGCAATTACCTGCCAAAATCTTAGCGAAAGCTTTAATCACAGGGGTACTAGTTAGAGCGGAAGGAGAAGATTTTATTTTTCCACCTGTACCCAATTTGGTTTTTACCAGAGATATTGGCATAACGATTAAAGACCATGTTTTATTAAGTAAGAGTGCTACACAAGCTCGAAAAAGAGATAGTTTAATAGCCAAATATATATACTTTTATCACGAAGCGCTATTTGCTAATACACCAGAAAAAGTAATTGAAATTACCGAAGAAAGTGATTTTTTCCTCGAAGACGAAGCCGTCCAAAAAGAAAAGGTGATTAGTATAGAAGGGGGTGATGTAATGATGATTGCACCGAATCATCTAATTGTCGGATGTAGTGAACGAACGACCCAAAGTGCTGCTGCTGCAATTATTCATAAGGTTTTTAGTATCGCTAGTTTGGAGATTGAGAAAGTATCGGTTGTACAGATTCCTGCTGTTCGTGCTCAAATGCATATTGATACGATTTTTACTCAGGTGAAACGAAATGCTTGGGTAATGTACGGAGGCTATTCAGAATTCGTGGAGCAACAAAAACAAGCACAAAAAAGAGATTATACAAACGTTTTCAAAGGTAAAAATAAACGAGACCGCAATGACCGCTTACGTGTGTTTCAATTTTATAAACCTAAAATGACCACCTATAAACAAGGTCAAGATTATTTTTATAAAGAATTTACTAGCTTAGAAAATTTATTAGTCAATGTTAGTGTCGAAGATTTTGACATGCCAGAGTCCTCTGTGAAAATTATCTACAGTGCCAATAAAGAATTTCCTTATGACCAGCGAGAACAATGGACGGATAGCTGCAATTTATTGGCCCTCCAAGAGGGGCTAGTCATAGGTTACGACCGAAATGATAAGACAATTGCTGCTTTTGCAGACAAAGAATATGGGTTGGGATTTACGATTATACATGCGCAAAAATTGATTCCGTTATTGCAAAGTGGCGAAGTGAATATTCAGGAATTATCTGATACGTTGATTCTTTTATCCTCTTCGGAATTATCAAGAGCGAGAGGCGGGTCACATTGTATGAGTAATGCGCTTTTTCGGGAAGCTATTTTATAAATGCCGCTTTTTAAACACTGTCGGATTCTCTCCCGTCACCTTTTTAAATATCCGATTAAAATAAGACAGACTTTCAAAACCACAGGCAAAACAGGTTTCACTCACATTTTTATCCATTAATAAAAGGCGCTTGGCTTGACTAATACGATACTGATTTAAAAAACTTATAAACGTATTACCTGTCGCTTTTTTGAAATACCGACAAAAAGCTTCTTTGCCTAAATTACTCAAGGCAGCGACTTCTTCTAAAGTGATTTTTTCTTGATAATGTTGGTCGATATAGCCATAGATATGTCGAATCCGTTCTTGTTCTTTTTGACTGTATTGGTTAATGTAAGGCTGGTCGTGGAGAAGGGTATATTCCTTACTTTCTGATAGCAATTGAAAAATATTTAAGGCTTCTACAAATTGAGCAAAGGGCCTTAAATATTGAAATTGCAATAAGCGTTTACCGATTGCTATTTTAGTGACTCCATGAAAAGCAATGCCATATTGGGATTTTTCAAAAAGATGGTCAATATTGTTTAATTCTGGTAATTGTTGAAAGGTGTTTGTTTTGAAATCTGGATGAATTTGTAAAACTACTTTTTCGCAGTCTGTCTTGACCCCATAATCAAAATTGAGGTGCGGAATATTTGAACCAATTAATACCAAATCACTGCCTTCGTATTGAGATATATGTTCGCCTACATGTCTTGTGCCATCTGCATTTTCAATGTAAACTAATTCGTATTCTGGATGAAAATGCCAATAGAATAAGTCGTTTAACCTTGGATTTAGTAATAATCGAAAGGAACTATTTTTATCGGGACTGATATTTTCTAGTTGTATCTTCATAATTTTTCCAGTAGTACCTCGAAATACTTTGTTCCCTTAATAGGATTAAAGCGATAAGATGCTATTTCATAAAATCCGATGTTTTGGTATAAGCGGATTGCAGATTGCATGGTTGGTAAAGTGTCCAAACGCATCTTTTTATACCCTAATTCCTTTCCTACTTCAATTGATTTTAGTAACAGTTTTTTTCCAATTCCTTGTCCTCGATAAGTGCTTTTTAAATACATTCTTTTTAACTCACAAATCGAATCTTCGAATTGCCTAATACCAAAGCAGCCAATTGGATTTTGTGTTTTATCGTAAGCAACATATAGGGCTCCTTTAGGTCTAGCATATTGATTTTTTATATTGGCAAGCTCTTGATTAAAATTTTGAAAAGATAAATCAACACCAATTTGAGCGGCATATTCTTTGAACAAAGAAGTAGCGATTTGATACGATTCATCAGATTTTACTTCAATTAATTCTATCATT
>CALJVJ010000253.1 GCA_937974625.1 uncultured Saprospiraceae bacterium | reverse complement strand
AGGCTATAAATCTTTTAATAAATATTAATGGCTAAAAGAAATGGAAAGTAATCTTAGAAGTTAAAATTAAATAAGTTAGACCAAGATTCGTGTTATTTGGTTTTCTAAAAAGGCATGAATTCGTAAAACGAATGAACCGTTTACGGATGGGGTGCCTCCAGACTTAGCAGGGCTAAGGCAAGTATGCCTGCCGGCAGAGGCAGGTATTTTTAACGTATTTAGAAAGCAAAAGAACAAGTAGCTTGGCTTATGTTATTTATTTTTCATTTCTTAGAATGTTATTGTGTAAATTTAGTATGTTAGCCTTTTAGGAGAATGTAAATTTTTACTCGAATTAAGTCCGAGTACTTACAATGTATTAAGTTATGCTAGTTATTCCTTGTTTTCTCCTTAAAACTCAATACATATTCACAATAAACAAATATGATACCAATTAGTATTTTTTGACATATGAAGTATAGGAGGCAGTTAAATTGGGGCTTTTAAAAAATTATGGAGTGGTAGACAAAAAAAGCCTTGAAGTAATCACTTCAAGGCTTTTTAGTTCGGACAATTGAGCTATCCATTATATTAATCCTGACAAGCTATTTATTCAGCTACAGGAGCTTCTTCTTCTGTCACTTTGACTTTTTTGCCAACAGACAAAATATCATCATCTACTAAAACTCTACCACAGTGCTCACAAGCGATGATTTTTTTACGGTTGCCGATTTCCATTTGTAGTTGAGGTGGAATTTTGTTAAAACAACCGCCACAAGAATCTCTTGCAACTGTAACAACCCCTAACTTATTTCGATAAGTTGCTCGAACTCTATCGTAAGCTTTTAACAAACGTTCTTCAATTTTCTTGCGAATTCTTTCAGACTTTCGTATTAATTTTTCTTCTGTTAGAATAGTCTTTTCTTGGATTTTTTCTAATTCTACCTTTTTGATTTCTAAATCCTTTTCTTTCCCTTCAAATCTAGCAATAGCTGCTTTCAAAGTTTCATCTTTCCCCTCCAAAGACTTCTTGGATTCTCTAATTTTCTTTTCAGATAATTGAATCTCCAATTTTTGCAATTCTAATTCTTTCTGTAAAGCCTCGAACTCTCGATTGTTCTTTACATTATCCATCTGACGAGTATACTTTTCAATCAAAGCCTCAGATTCTTTGATATTGGTTTCGTGCTTTCTTATCTCAAAGTTTACCCCATCAATATCTTTTCTTAATCGATTGACTCGAGTGTCAAGTCCAGCGATTTCGTCTTCTAAATCTTTTACTTCCATAGGCAACTCTCCTTTAAGGATTTCAATGCCACCAATGTCTGAATCCACCAATTGCAATTCGTATAATTGCTTTAATTTTTCAGCTACCGTTAATTCTTTTGCCATATTTATAGATGATTTTGTGGAAAAGTAGATAAATTTATAGAAAGTTAGTATGCTAATAAAAAGTAATATTAAATTAAAACAATTAGCATAAAAAACTGACAATCAATATTTTGCATTTCAATTTAGAAATAATAACTAACAGGATTAGTATTTACTTCGGTGCAATGAGCCGCAAAATTACTAAATTTCTGCGTTAAAACCTCATGTAAAAGATTAATAGTGAATTGTTCACTTTCGTAATGTCCAATATCAGCTATAATAATTTGCCCGTCTGCATCAAAAAATTCGTGATATTTATAGTCTGCGGTAATAAAAATATCCGCTTGTTGTCGAATCGCATTTTTCAATAAAAACCCTCCAGCCCCTCCACAAAAAGCCACTTTTGATATATACTTCCCACGAAGAGCTGTATGTTTAACGCAATTGACCTGCATCTTGTTTTTCAAATATTTCAAGAAAGTCTTTTCTGACATAGGCTTGGTCAATTCGCCAATCATTCCAGACCCAATTAGAGGATTTGTATTTTCTATCGCAATAATATCATAATTAATCTGACTGTCAACGGCATATTTATTTAGGACACTTAAGACAGCACCACTCAAATCTAGTGGGAAAAGTATTTCCAACTTCACTTTAGCCGCTCCTTTTCCATTAGCCGTTCCAGCACCTAAAGAAGCATAACTCAAATGTTGCAGGTCTTGCAAAACACCTGCTCCAAGTTCAAATAATTCGTGTCGCAACTTATTTACTAGTAGCTCTTCACCAAAAGCAAAGAGTTTTTTGAAATTTTTCTTAGGAGCAAGTATTTGTATATTCTTTAATGCCAATTGCTTTGCAATTCGGGTATTCACTCCTTGATAAAGCATATTATCCAAATTGGTGTGTATAGCATAAATCGCAATATCATGGCGAATAGCTTTCATAACTACTCGCTCAATATAATTTTTACCATTAAACCGCTTAAGGCCCTTAAAAACTATCGGGTGGTGGGCAATAATCAAATTACATTTTTTGGCAATTGCCTCTTCAACTACCGCTTCCGTAGAATCTAAACAACAAATCACTCCTGTAACTGTTTCCGAAGCATCTCCAATAATTAGTCCAGCATTATCATAAGATTCTTGATAAGTAGGGGGCGCGATAGTTTCCAAATATTTTAAAACGGTCTTAATCTGCATTTATTCAGTTATTAAGTTTCTGGGGTTTCCGTAAATAATTTATTCAAATCACTTTTCCTAAAAGACACCAAAATCCATGTCAATAAAACAACGGACACAATAGTAACAGCACTAAAAAAGAAGTGTAATATTTTGAAAAAATTAATATCATTAGCAGCATATTGTAGGTCTCGAACCCCTGATTTACTAACCATATATAAGCCTTTGAAATAAACAATTAAATAAGCAAAGCCTAAAATCAATAAAGTACCAAACAAAAAAGCAATCCCTTTGTGTTTCCAGGAACCTGGGGTAAAAATTAAGAGGCAAGTAAAGAAAATCAATGGCGCAATAAAAGTCTCATCAATTTTTAGATTAAAACCTTGATAATCATAACTAGCTTGCACATTATTCCGTTTTGCTTCATTGGTAATTGAAGTCAACACTTTTTTTGATTGAAAAAGAACACTAACGGTATTATAATCAAAATCAGTTTGCGCGGATTTCGGCTTACTTTTAAAATAAGTATCTGTTAATGAAGTATTTAATACAGAAGTAGTAAAATTACTAAAAACAGGATAATATACCTTTTGTAAATTTGAATTAAGAGATAAAATTGAGAGCGTCAAAAACAAAAGAACGAAAGGTAAGAATTTCTTTAAAAGTAGGGTCCGTAAGTTCATACATTTAGTTTAATAGCACTTTTCTACTATGAATTATGTCTAACATTTCATCGTTCAGCAAACAAGCATTCCGATTTTTTTGACATTCACTAATTATACAGCAGTTGTTAAATTTTCTTTTTTATAGTTTTTTAATGCCCAATTTGCCCAAATTAGCATTAATAAAATAGTTATAATAGAATAAAAGTAAAGTCCTCCTTGTACATGCATAAAGTCAAATGCCTCTGGCCAATACTTTTGCGTTAAATATAAGCCTGCAATCCTAATAATATTTACTACAGACAATACAATAAAGCCAATCAATAATCCAGGCCATTTAAATTTAAAAGGTAGTGGAAAAACCAAGATAGCAGCTAAAAATAAAGCAGTCGCCTCTAGTCCATCACAGCCACCTGCTATTTTCACAGATGCACCTGCACCAGAAATAGCAGCATCTGCTACGCTTACACCATATCCAAATAGATTTAATAAAGCGCCACCAGCAATTGCTTGCATTCCCAAAATAGGTGATTTTAAATTAGCCTCAAACCAAGTTGAATAGTATAATATATAAAAAGCAATGATACACATAGCAAAACCCGCAATAAATTTAAAAACGGGGGATTTTTCTTGCCAATAGGTCTTAAAGAAGCTACTAGTTTCTTTTTTGACCACAGTTCCTTTTTTGACAACCGTATTTTTTTGTTTCTTTTGGAGATTCTTCTTAGGGCTCTTCTTTGCCATGATATTGGAATTATTTTATTGCTATTTAAAGGAATAAATTTTAACGAAATATTACAAAAAAAGTTAAGGTATCCATCCTAAAAACATAATTTAAAATTTAATCAATCGATAATCATCACTTTGCAAACTCAGAATAATCGTCATAGCAGATAAGCCAACATCTACAGATTCATGAACTTCTACTCTATTTACTCCACGCGCACTAATGGATTGTCCGCATATATAAACGTCTACCCCTGCGTCTTCTAGAGCTGTTAATAAGGGTAAATTAGGATTATCTACTCCATATTTTGCATTGTAGCCCTTATTATCCAAAACATCATGAGTCGCTTTATTGTGCACCACCCCTGCGATATGCAATTGCTCAAGAGGCACCCCTGCACCAGCATGCATATTCAAGAAACGAGCTAAGGTATTCAACATTGGATTAACCTTAGTAGGATCTTCGGGAGAATTATGTACATCAAAAACAACCTTATATATTAGAGTGGTATCCGTTTTAAAATCAGGGTTTTCTACGCTAAAAACAGGGCCAAAATCTTTGATTACAGGTCCCATAATTCGCTCTGCGTCTTGGGCCCAACTTGCTTTAGATAGGATAAGCAGCAATCCTAAAAAAAATATATTTTTACTCATAGTTATAATGTTTAGTAACAAAAATAAAAAAAATCTAGTCCCAACTAATCATTTCACAAAACTCATTCACCAATAATAAAGATTTACCTTGAAAATGTTTGGTTGGATGCAGTCGTTGTTGATGTAAGTGCCAAACTTCTTCATCTTTAGCTAAAAACTTATCAAGTGTGCGACAGATTTTAAAAAATCGTTCAATATCATTTAATTTAGGAATATCTCTACTTCCTAGGTTTATCATTGTCTTTTTGAAAATGGAAAAGTTGTAAAGTGCATATTGCTCGGGGTAGTAAAAATTTAGATACAAAGCAATAATGGGATAGTGATGATAATGGTTATTTTCAATTTTCAAAGGATATTCCTCCTTATATGCCTTTAATAATTCATCACAATAAAAAATAAATCTATCCATTCGTCCTTCAATGGATTTTTCTTCATTATACAAGTCAGTGAAAGCAAATTTGACATATTCAGGTTGTAACTTACAAAACAGCAACATGATTTCTTTTGGAAAATATTGTCTATCTTTCCAAAGCCGAACAGTTTGTGTATTTTGCAAGCTTTTATCATACATTTGGGCAAGTTCTGTTGTTTCTAAATTAAAATGAAGTTGAAAATTCTGCAAACTTTCCCAGCGATAAAGGGTAGCCTCTTTCTGATTACTCTTTAAGTGCCGTTTAAATTGAACAATATAATCTTGTATCTTTTGTAAATTCATATGTATTCAGTAATTATTAAGTACAAAAATAGGGCTTCCTAATTTATAAGTTCGGGGTATTAGAAAATTAGACTTAAAAATTTAAAAACTAAAATTATATTTATGTCGTCATTCAATATTCAGGTAAACCGAAAAGATTTTCATCAATACAAAATTGTAAAAACAGAGGCCCCAAGGGTAGAAAATTTAGGAGAAGGGCAAATTTTAGTCAAAGTAGACCAATTTGCATTTACTTCTAATAATATTACTTATGCCGCTGTTGGCGAAGTGGTAGGTTATTGGAAATTCTTTCCTGTTTCGGATGATTGGGGGATTATCCCGATGTGGGGATTTGCAGACGTGATTGCTTCTAATAATGCAGACATCTCAGTCGGAGAACGATTTTATGGCTATTATCCGATGGGCAGTCATCTAATCATGTCCCCAATTAAGGTAAAACCAACCAATTTCTCGGATGGCATCGCTCATAGACAGGCACTTCCACCGATATACAATAATTACATCAATACTAAAACAGACCCTGGATATTCCAAAAAAGGGGAAGCCATTCAGAGTCTATTCCGTCCGCTTTTCACGACCTCTTTTTTGATAGATGATTTTATGGAGGATAACGATTTTTTTGGTGGGTCGACGATTATTTTAACGAGTGCATCTAGTAAAACGGCAATTGGGTTAGCTTATTTATTAGCCAAACGGAAAGCAGCCCAAAATCTAAATATTATTGGTTTAACCTCAAAAGGAAATATGGATTTTGTGGAAGGGTTGGGGTATTATGACAAGGTGGTTGCTTATGAAGACTTTGCGCAAATTGGCAATACCGAAAATAGTATTATCGTAGATTTCTCAGGAAATGCACAAGTACAAGAAAATTTGCAAGGACATTTAGGCCAAAAATTGGTCTATAATTGTCTAGTTGGTATGGTAGATTGGACCAAGCGAGGAGGTGCCGATAGTGCTGCATCTAATGGAAAGTTCTTCTTTGCCCCTTCTCAAGCCTTAAAACGAAATAAAGAATGGGGAATTGAAGGTTTTCAGCAACGAGTAGGCAAAGCCTGGATGGGGTTCACGAGTCAAGTAGGAGATTGGATGACGGTTAAAAATTCCGCAGGAGCATTAGAGTTAGCAGCATTATATTTACCGATGTTAGATGGTAAAATTGACCCTAAAATTGGGCATATTATTAAGTTGTAAAATAAAAAATA
>CALJVJ010000252.1 GCA_937974625.1 uncultured Saprospiraceae bacterium | reverse complement strand
AGCTGCTTATATCTCGGTTCGAAAATGTGTAGATTGAGTTCCTCTCCGGGAAACACTACCAGTTGCAATGGAAATAATGGAAGATGATTGGCCATATAATATTAACGTATAAGTCCAGCATATGGTTGATACTCTTTGTGGATTATTGAGTACGGGTAATGGCTATTTTTTAAATTTAGCCTATGATTAAAAAACTTGCTCTCTTTTTAGGGCCACTATGTTTTCTGATATTGTATAATTTGCCCTTTGTGATGCTTACTGCAGAGGCCGATGCTGTAGTGGCTGTGGCAGCATGGATGATTATCTGGTGGGTGACAGAATCAGTAAGTATATCAGTGACTGCATTGATCCCATTGGTGATATTTCCACTGGTGGGTAGTGCTGATATGAAAGGAGTGGCACAGAGTTATGGTAGTCCGATCGTCTTTTTGTTTTTTGGAGGCTTTGTGATGGCTCTCGCATTAGAAAAAGTAAATCTCCATAAACGGATCGCTCTCAAAATAGTGGGATGGACGGGAACGAGCCCAGATAAAGTGATTCTCGGATTTATGCTCGCTACGGCTTTTCTGAGTATGTGGATCAGTAATACGGCGACGACTGTGGTGATGTTACCTATTGCGTATTCGGTCATTCAGCTCATTATTAAGGATGCAGATGGCTTTACCGCCAATGATAAAAATTTCACACTGAGTCTCATGCTGGCCATTGCATTTTCGGCCAATGTTGGAGGTATCGCTACATTGATCGGGACTCCTCCTAATACAGTACTTGCGGGCTTTATGGAGAGTGAGTATCAGATCGAGTTGTCATTTTTTAAGTGGATACTCTTTGGATTACCCTTTGCATTGATTATGCTCTTTTTTATCTATCTGGTCCTCGTTAAATGGATATATCCCAATAATCTCAAAGCCATCGACCGATCGGAAGATGTCATACAATCCGAATTAGATAAGCTGGGATCGATCAAGGCCGAAGAGCGATTTGTGCTCATCATTTTTTGTATCACGATATTTTTATGGATGTTTAAAGCATGGGTTAACGGCTGGTTTCCACAGATTCATCTGTCTGATACCGGGATTAGTTTACTGGGAGCGTTTTGCATGTTTGTATTGCCGCATAGAGGGCGATTTACCTTAGACTGGGCAGATACGACCAGATTGCCTTGGGGTATCTTGATATTATTCGGAGGAGGATTGGCATTGGCGAGTAGTCTTTCTGCGGTGGGGCTGATCCAGATGATCGGAGATGCTGTCAGTCAGTATAATGGATTGCCGGCGGTACTTATCGGAGCGATGATCATTACGATTATGCTGTTTACGACAGAGCTGATGAGCAATGTGGCACTGGTGGCTATATTTGCACCGGTCGTTGCGGGTATCGCTATAGGCATGAATGCTCCGTCGATTTTACACTATTTGATACCGGTGACGATGGCTTCGAGCTGTGCATTTATGTTGCCGATGGCTACACCACCAAATGCGATTGTATTTGCCAGTGGGCATATCGAAGTCCACCAAATGGCGAGAGTTGGTGTTTTTCTAAATGTCATTGCCGTCATCTTATTAATTATCTTATCTCAGGTCTATATACCTCTTTTATTTTAAGGGAATTAAAAAAATATTGTTCGCAAACAGCATAAATTAACTTTTTTATATATACGTTGAATAAAAAATCTGTGTGGAAATTTTTTCCACATGGATTTCTTTAAAGGTGTGAATGTCTGATTGAAAGGGAACTTTAGGGAATTGGAAAAATTAAATCTACCCAAATTTGATGATTTTGCAATAGTAATCCTTTTAGTAAAAGTGATTGGAGACTAGTGATTTGTGATTGGATTAGACGCTGAGGCTCAACGCTTAATCCAATCACAAATCGCCATTCACTAGTCACTTTTTCACTGAAGTTTCAAAGTGCTATTGATTATTTATTTGGGTAGGTTATTTTTTCCTGCTCCCTTAATAACAGTAAATTTTCTTCACTTCGGACTACCTAGAATTCCTTAACCTTTAGGATTGTTTTGTAATTATTGTTTATGAAAAATGTTGCTAGGTACTTAACATTGTATCTGATTCTCCATTTTATACCCACAACTTTTTTAGTTGCTCAATCAGAAGACTTCCAATCGTGGAGTGGTCTTATTCTTTCCAAAAAAATTAACCCAAAAACAACAATATCTAATGTATCTATAGTTAGGTTCACAGACAATAGTTCAAGGTTCAATGATGTTTCTTTTGATTGGAGAGTTAGCAGAAAAATCAAAGGCAAATTTCATGCACAAGTATCTTTCCGAAACTGGCCTTTCACAGAACAAAAGCCTGTTTATTTCGCTTGGTACGACATCAAACATGTGCAGCAAAAAGAACAATATAAATGGGTCAATCTACTAAGATTTCACCACGGTCTTGATTGGAATGATAAAAAATTAGCTGATTTTTTGAGGTGGCGAAATTTCTATTTTCAAAAATTTCCAAACTCTAGATTCGTTCCCTACGTAGGCTATGACCTCTGGTTTAGATTTAATGGAAAATCAGACTTTCAGATTTTATGGTTAGAAGCAGGGAGTGAATACCACTTTGATAAGCTGAAACTAAAATTAAATTATAGAAGAATTGGTTATTTTGGAAACATACCAGGGTTGCGTCGGCACCTTATTGTAACTTGGCTTATTTATAGTTTTTAGTACTCTTAACCAACTAAATCTTAGGACTAATGACAAGCTCTTTTATTATAAAAAAAGTGCTAAGATTTAGTATGAGCAAGCCAAAAATCAGCGTCCCCCATTGACTAAAGGTCGGGATTGGGTGACTAGCTGTTTGAAAATTAGCTAAGGCAATAAACTCAGGGTCCTTAAGGTTTTTCACTATTATTTTGGTATCAGAATCGCCAATTTTAAGGCTATTAAGGTCATCACTACCAAAATCTGCCCAATACAAAACATTAGTTGCTAAATCAATTGTAAGCCCAGCAGGGTCTTTTAAGCCATTGACTAAAGTAAGTTTATTGGAACCATCTAGATTAGCCGAATTCATTTGGCCTAAATCATAGTCCGTCCAATAAAATTTATTATTGTAGACATCTAGTGTAATTCCCTGCGGGCTCCCTAAATTATCAAAAAGAATTTCTTTGCCTGTACCATTAAAGTTAACCCTTCCTATCGAATTGGCTTGGTGGTCGGTCCAATATAATTTCGACGCCACAATATCTAATGCAATACCAACTGGTCCACTTAATCCATCCACTACTAACTCTTGACTAGTTCCGTCTAAATTAGTTCTATGTATTTTACCTTGAACAAAATCAGTCCAATAGAGTTTTTTTTGTACTTCATCTACCGCAATTCCAGCGACATCTCCTAAACTATGAAGAATTAGCTCTTTTGCATGGCCATTCATATCTGCTCTAAAAATCTTTCTACTCCCCAGTTCTGACCAGTATACGTAACCAGCAGGAACATCCAGCGCAATACCCATAGGAAGGTTTAGGCCACTGAGGAATAATTCATTATTAGTACCATCTAAATTAGAGTAACGAATCTCTCCACTTGAACGGTCCGTCCAATAAAGTTTGGAAGAGGCTTGTAATTGAACAAAAATAGTCCCTAAAAGGGCCAACAAAATATAGTAATGTTTCATAGATTATACAAACGAGTTCTAACAAAAAAAGAGTGTCAGGTTTTGTCAATTTGACCTTCTTCATGCTCATAAAATAATGACAAAATATGCTAGCGATAGTTAGATGCTCGGACAGAATTAGTGTTTCTAAAAAGCTTTGAAATGAAAAGTGTTTACAGAAAAAATGTAAACATTCTAGGTGAGATAAAATTCCGTAGTTGGATTCAATGGGTAAACACCACTGGATACCAAGTGCAAATATATAACTATTTATACTATATCAACAAGTCGCTTACTTATGAAAAGATTCAATTAAATTTTCAGGATAAACATTGGGATTAAATCCCCATAAAAAAGGTAGGGCAAAATAGACAAATAAGGTAAGTAGTAAAATAGATAAAATGTTCATCCATATTCCAGTTTTGACCATATCCGGAATCCGTAAGTATCCCGAACCAAAAACTACTGCATTAGGAGGTGTCGCAACAGGCAACATAAAAGCACAAGAAGCGGCAACTGTAGCAGAAACCATTAAAACAAATGGATGTACATCAATCGTTTTAGCCATTGGATAAAGGATAGGCAAAAGCATGGCAGTTGTTGCCAAGTTAGAAGTGATTTCCGTTAAAAAATTGACTGCGGTTATCAAGAAGAGGATTAATAAGACAATAGCTACACCTTCCAGCAAAGTCATTTGAGAACCAATCCACAATGCCAATCCACTATTCTTAAAACCTGCGGCCAGGGCCATTCCTCCACCAAAAAGTAGTAGGATACCCCAAGGTAATTTTACCGCTTCCTCCCAATTTAAGAGGCGTCGAGTTTTATCTTTAGTCGGCAATAAAAAAAGGAGAATGGCACTTATCATAGCAATAATTGTATCGTCTATGGCAGGCACAATAGGTTTTAGCAGATAAGAGCGCGTCATCCAAGCCACCGCCGTCGTTGCAAAAACAACAGCTATCAATTTCTCTTCATAACTAATATTTCCTAAAGCGGCTAATTGTTTTTGGATTTCTGCTCGTCCACCAGGAAATTCTTTTTGTCTAAATTTAAAAGCAAAACTGGTCAAATATTTCCAACAAAGAAATAATAAAACAATAGAAATAGGAAAGCCAAATTTAAACCATTGGGCGAAAGTAATCTCATAACCATACGTTTCTTCCACTACGCCCGCAAGTACCAAATTGGGTGGTGTTCCAATTAAGGTGCCCATTCCACCTATTGAAGCAGCATAAGCAATGGCTAACATCAATGCTTTCCCAAAAATCATATTTTCATCTTCTACCGTATCAGGATTGTCTCTCAACTGGGCAACAATCGCCATACCGATTGGCAACATCATAACTGAAGTGGCGGTATTCGAAATCCACATGGACATAAAAGCAGTCGCCACCATAAAACCAAGAATGATATTAACCACATTCGTTCCCATAAAGTTGATGATATTCAGCGCAATTCGTTTATGTAAATTCCATTTTTCTATCGCAATGGCTATGATAAAGCCACCCACATAAAGAAATACATATTTATGTCCATAGGAAGCTGTAGTTTCTGTAAGTCCTAATCCATTAGACAAAGGAAATAAGATAATAGGTAGTAAAGCGGTTACAGCTATAGGAATCGCTTCTGTTATCCACCAAATCGCCATCCATAATGTCGCTGCTAAAATAGCATTTGCCTCTGTACCTAAGCCTACTGGATGAAAAAACAGAAGGGTTAATATAAAGGCTATAGGTCCACTATAAAGGCCAATGGTTTTAGAATCGATGGACATAAATCGTTTTATTATGGTAGAAGAAGATTAGCTAAACTATTGGAAAGAGATAAATGTAAGGTTTTAATACCCTAAAAAAAAGAAAATGAGAAATTAGGA
Source organism: uncultured Saprospiraceae bacterium (assembly GCA_937974625.1). Lineage (GTDB taxonomy): Bacteria > Bacteroidota > Bacteroidia > Chitinophagales > Saprospiraceae > JAFMDF01. The sequence continues at coordinate 8,115 of CALJVJ010000252.1, read as the reverse complement.
ACAAAAAACGGTCGGGTTGATCACACATCACCCGACCGATTAATAATATTACTAAACTTGGCGTAAAAAACTTCTGATAAATAGTTGTAAGTGGTAAGTTGTAAATGGTAAGTATTCAACTACCGCTCACTTATCAATATCTTATTAATCAAAATCAAAGTAAGCGCCCCTACTTTTAGATTTAGAATTTTACATTTAAAATTTCCCCTAAGCTCCACACATTAAGCAATCTGGGTCATCTAGGCTACAAGCTTGACCATCTGCCATGTCTTCCATGTTTTCCGCAATAGCAGAAACATTGGCAGTAGCTTTAGCATTAACACGTTGATGCTTCTGGTCCAAAGTAAATTTAATTGGGTCCACTGCTGCCTTACTTCTTAGGTAATACATTCCAGTTTTAAGCCCTTTTTGCCATGCATAAAAGTGCATAGAAGACAATTTACCAAAGTTTGGATTTTCTACAAAAAGGTTCATACTCTGACTCTGACAGATGAAAGCGCCTCTATCTGCAGCCAAATCAATAACGACCTTTTGACTAATCTCATAGGAGGTCTTATACAAATCCTTCAAGTCTTGTGGAATTTCAGGAATCTCTTGCACAGAACCGTTAGCTGCCATTAACTGCTGCTTCATCGCATCTCCCCAAAGACCTAAACCAATCAAGTCTTTTAATAGGTGCTTATTAACAATAATGTGTTCCCCAGATAATGTTCTTCTCGTATACAAATTAGAAGTATATGGCTCAAAACATTCGTTATTGCCTAAGATTTGAGAAGTAGAAGCAGTTGGCATTGGTGCCAATAATAAACTATTACGAACGCCGTGCTTTTTGATTTTCTTTTTCAAATCTGCCCAATCCCAACGGTCAGAAGGCGTTACCCCCCACATATCATATTGGAGGATACCTTGACTTACTGGTGAGCCTTCGTAAGAAGAATAAGCACCGTCTTTTTTTGCAATTGCATTGGATTCAGTCATAGCAGCGAAATAAATTGTTTCAAAAATTTCTTGATTCAATTTCTTTGCTTCTTTGCTATCGAATGGGAAACGCATTTCGATAAATGCATCCGCCAAACCTTGTACCCCAATACCAACTGGACGGTGGCGCATATTAGAGTTTTTCGCTTCGATAACAGGGTAATAATTAACATCAATTACTCTGTTCAAGTTACGCGTTACAACTCTTGCTACTTCGTATAATTTTTGGAAATCATAAGTCTTATCTGCCTTGACAAATTTAGCCAAAGAGATAGACGCTAAATTACAAACCGCCACTTCATCAGGAGAAGTGTATTCCATAATCTCTGTACAAAGGTTACTAGACCGAATCGTACCTAAATTTTTCTGGTTTGATTTCTTATTAGCTGCATCTTTGTATAAGATATAAGGTGTTCCTGTCTCGATTTGAGAATCTAGTATCTGAAACCATAAATCTTGCGCTTTCATGGTCTTTCTCGCTTTGCCCTCCTTTTCGTATTGATGGTATAAAGCTTCAAACTCTCCACCATAGCAATCAAATAAACCTTTCGCTTCATTCGGGTCAAATAAAGACCAATCTCCATCTTCTTTCACCCGTTGCATAAATAAATCAGGAATCCACATCGCATAGAATAAATCTCTAGCTCTCATTTCTTCCTTACCATGATTTTTCTTCAACTCTAAGAAATGTTCTACGTCTGCATGCCATGGTTCTAAATAAACCGCAAAAGCACCTTTTCGCTTTCCTCCACCTTGGTCAACATATCTTGCGGTATCATTAAATACTTTTAACATTGGGATTATCCCGTTAGAAGTACCACCTGTTCCTTTGATGTAGCTACCTTGAGCTCTTACATTGTGAATTGACAAGCCAATACCACCCGCAGATTGAGAAATTTTTGCACATCTAGTCAAAGTCTCAAAAATACCAGAAATACTATCTTCCGTCATACTTAATAGAAAGCAAGAAGATAATTGTGGTTTTGGCGTAGCTGCATTAAATAAAGTCGGTGTCGCGTGGATAAACCACTTGTCTGACATCAAGTTATAAGTTTCAATTGCAGACTCAATATCTTCTCCATGAATCCCCACAGCTGCTCTCATCAACATATGCTGCGGACGCTCAACCACCTGCTTATCCATACGAAGTAGGTATGAACGCTCCAAGGTTTTAAAACCGAAGTAATCAAAGTTATAATCTCTATCGTATATAATCGCTGAATCTAATCTATCTTTATTTTTCCAAATAAACTTATAGGCACTTTCTCCAATCAACCCCGCTTTCTCACCAGTTTTTGGGTCAACATAGTTGTATAATGCCTTAATTGTTTTTGAAAAGGATTTATCTGTTTCTTTGTGTAAGTTAGAAATTGCAATTCTAGCTGCTAAAATGGCATTATCAGGATGATTAGCCGCCATAGTAGCTGCTGTTTCGGCTGCCAAGTTATCCAATTCTACGGTCGTTACACCGTCATAAAGGCCTTGAATAACCTTTTTAGAAATTTCGATGTAGTCAACATACTGGGAGTTGAGTCCATAACATAATTTTTTGATTCTAGCGGTGATTTTATCAAAACTTACCGACTCAGTTTTACCGCTCCTTTTAAGGACTTGCATATCAATTTAAAGTTTAAAAGTAATCATGAAAAATTGTTAAATTTTTCATCATCATAAGTGTGAATAAAGTGTTTCTAAGATACTATTGATAAAAGTCAGTGGTCAGTAGTCATTGGTTAGTAGTTTCGCACAAAATGCACCTACTAACAAATGACTATTGACCTTTGACTAATATTTCTTTCGTTTCTCAATAGCTACTTAAAATGTTTGTTTGTTTATCTTTTCAAGTATTAACGAAAAAATAACTTCCGCATTTGGTTTTTCAATTGAATGTATTTGTTACCATTACAAAAGCTGGCCGTCCTCTTCAAGGTTTACAAACAGCGTTGGTTCATATTTGAAAACGCGGAACTTATTTTTTCGTCGTCTCTTAGTTGCTAATTCCTGTTAAAAGTCTTCGTCTAATGTAAACACTTGTTTGTCCCTGTCAGCCATTACACCTGATTTTTGGTAATCTCCAACTCTCTTCTCAAAAAAGTTAGTCTTACCTTGTAAGGAGATTAATTCCATCCACGGGAATGGATTCTCCGCTTTGTATAATTTAGGGCATCCTAAAGATGCTAATAATCTATCTGCAACAAATTCGATATATTGACACATCATATCTGAATTCATACCAATTAAATTAACTGGTAAGGCATCAGAAACAAATTCTTTTTCAATATCCACTGCATCCTGTATCATCTTCGTCACCGTCTCTACTGGCAATGGCTGTTCGATGTGGTTGTTGTATAATAAGCAAGCAAAATCACAATGCATTCCTTCATCTCTAGAAATCAATTCGTTAGAGAAAGAAAGTCCTGGCATCAAGCCTCGTTTTTTCAACCAGAAAATAGAACAGAAAGAACCTGAGAAGAAAATACCTTCTACTGCAGCAAAAGCAACAATTCGTTCCGCAAAATTGCCATTATCAATCCAACGCAATGCCCAATCTGCTTTCTTCTTTACACAATCAAGCGTATCAATAGCATTAAATAAGTAATCTTTCTCTTTATTATCTTTTATATAAGTATCAATAAGCAGAGAATAGGTTTCAGAATGGATATTTTCCATCATGATTTGGAAACCATAGAAAAACTTTGCTTCAGTATACTGTACTTCGCTTACGAAATTTTCCGCAAGGTTTTCATTTACAATACCATCACTAGCAGCAAAAAATGCCAAAACATGTTTGACAAAGTGTCGCTCGTTATCATTTAACTTAGAATCCCAATCAACTAAATCTGCAGATAAATCGATTTCTTCCGCAGTCCAAAAACAAGCTTCACATTGTTTATAGAATTGCCAAATATCATCGTGTACAATCGGAAAAAGCACAAACCGGTTTGGGTTCTCTCTTAAAATAGGCTCAACAAAAGCACTCATATTCAAAATTCAGTTTTGAGGCTGAAGAGGGATAGTAAAGCCCATGGCATAATGGTATTAGAAGTTGTATCCATCTAAAAAAGTAGGAAAAAATTTCTAATACCTATCTATGCATGGTCTTTAACAAAATTCACCCTCTACAACAATTTGTTTATAAAAAATAGATTGATGTAAAAAATAAAAATTTATTAATCCTTTTCAATCAGGCACATAACTCTCTCAAGTACCATAAAGTACATTTATGTGTCCTGTTTGCTTAATTTTAGTTGTAATCGAATCTTTCTTTCTTATAGAATTTCCCTTCGTCCGTGAAAGAAATTTGGTAGGATAAATACGCTGGAAGTAGCGTTTTCATCATAGTGACATAAAATTAATAACAAATACGCGTTTTTAAAACCAAAGTTTTCCACATAATGTTGGTAACTAACCTAAATAACTGATTATCAGTGCTAAATAAATTTTAATAAGTTTTCCACAATGTGGATAACTTTGTGTGGATAATTTCTTAGGTTATTAACAAATTAGTGAATTTTTGTGGAGATTGAACTAGTATTTGCTTTCAAATTAACTTTTTTATCCGAAAAAACCAAGCTAAAGCCATAGAAACTAAAATACTAAATCCAATGATGACAAAAAATGGCAGGTTGGAACCTTTTGCACCGTCAAAAGGCACATTGACGTTCATTCCATAAAAGCTAGCAACTAAGGTAGGAACCATTAAAATAATGGTAACTAAGGTTAATCGTTGAATAACAACATTCAAATTGTTTGAAATAATAGACGAATAGGCATCCATTGTACTACGAAGAATGTTGGTATAGACATTGGACATTTCTAAAGCCTGACTGTTATCAATAATAATATCTTCAAAAAGGTCCATTTTATCTTCATATGGTCGAATATGCAAAAAATCCGACCGTTTCATTTTGAGTTTCAATAAATCATTGGCACTCAAGGTATTCACAAAATAAACTAAGCTTTTTTCAATACTTAATAACTGGCGAAGTTTGCTACTTTCGAGAGAATTGCTAAGTTCCTTCTCTATTAAGTTACGTTTGAGGTTCAAGCTTTTTAAACAACTCAAAAAGCGATACACATTCTGTTCAAAAATTTGTAGGATGAATTTTTGTTCGTCAGAAGGGTCAAAATGTTTAATTCTATTAGCTAAAAATAAATCCAAGACTGGATTTTCAAAGGCAGAGATAGTAATAACATGCTCCAAAGTCAAAATAATACCAATAGGAACCGTTACATATATGGATTCATCTTCTCGTAGCTTATTATTCAAAACAGGAGTATTCAGAACAATAAGTCGCAAATCGTCTTCCCGTTCATACCGAGACCGCTCGTCTACATCCAGTGAATCCGTTAAAAAATCTAAAGGCACGTCATATTTGTCTGAAACCGCTTTTAATTCTTCCTGACTAAATGGTGGGGTAATATTTATCCAACAGGACACCTCTGGCTCCTCTAACGCTTGTAAGCGTCCATCATATTTTTTCAAGTACTGAATCAATAGATTTGGATTTTTGATTAATTTCTGAACGTTTGCAAACTTACGGGTTTTGTTTTGTAGGGACAAATGAGTTCTCAAATAGGAGCGTAAAATATAATACAAAGTTTTTAATAATTACCCTTTAATGTTAAGTGCTCCATGTACCAGCGAACCAATCTCAATAGGTAATGCACAGGCTAATTCTTCATATCCTACGTTCACGTTTTCAACAATTACTGGATTAATTGTTAAAAAATAATAAATCGAAGCCATATGAAATTATTTAATTTACTAAATCATCTTTCTAAAGTTATATCACAAAGACTTATACCGTGTCTCTTAGCGCTATTTTTAATTAGTATTGGTGCCTGCAAAAAAGAGAAGGGATTCCAGCAATTTGAAAATAAGTTCAATCAACCTCTAGGTACCTATTATGGCAAAATCACTCAAATAAGAGATTATTACGATAATAGGTATAATGAATCTGGAGATATTATCGACCAAGTTCACGTAATAGACACTATATATCAACTTGATACCGTGCTATTATCGGGAAATATCCTTGACTCTTTATACATTTTTCATGGTTTTCACTACCAAACACTAACAGATACAGATACTTCTTTCACATTAAAGTACGATGAAATGAATAGTTATTTTGAGTCTTGGGAAGCATCTTACTTTGGCAATAAGTCCTCAAGAGCAGTTATTATTTATTCCAATACAAATGAATTGGCTATTAATTCCTTTAATTTCACCAATGGATATGATTCGACTCCACCGAGGTCCACTTGGATTGAGTTTTCTGGACGCAAGTAGTATATCTATAGATTGTTGCTCACTTTTCTAAATAAATTATCCTGAATAGCTTAAATGGAAGTATTATCCTCTTATTCTCTAAACTTTCAATTAATGATGACTAATGCCACTAGTTTGGAACAATAGTGGAAGTTTTGGAACAATAGTGAAACATAAAAATCCAAAATAAAGACTTTTGGAACAATGGCTAAATATTACTCCTAGGGATTCCGTTAACTTTGTTCTTAAGTACAAAAATCCATTAAGAATAATTTATGTTAAACCCTAATAAATACTTCTGCTATGAAAAAAAAAATTACCCTAATAAACATCTTGATTTTTATTTTATATCTTTTCCCTTCTACCTCATTTAGCCAAAACGTCCTTGGAAAAGTTATTCCCAATACCAATCAAGCCCTACCCTCCGCTTATAATTTCCAAGAATATCAGTATCCAGAACCCGATGATGAAGGCGACTGCCTTGGAATTACGAATGCTACCGCCCAAATAGAAGGCGTCTATTTTGCACAAACGCACCGATTAGACCTAGATAATCCATTTTTCTTTCTGATTGGTCAGCGTCCTGCCTTATTTCAATTAGCGATTACAGGTTCGGGAGAAGCTCCCGATGTCAAAGTAGAAGGCTTTTTGGATGGTGTATTTTTGGGAAGTAAATGTTTGAAAGGTCCAGCCAATTTATCCAGTAGTATTGATAAATCGACCCCAAATTTTGAAAATTATTTCTCCGTGACCTTACCCAAGGCATGGATGAAAGCTGGTTTAGAATTAAGAGTATTCGCTGGAAGTGCCGCGAAAACCCTTCGCTCGGAAGATTTAAAAATCGGTCCTTATACGGAAATAAATCTGGTCATGATGAATATGGATATCCTGGATTATAATACCAGTCCACCAATTGAAGCGCCAATTGATAATTTTTTACAAGAAGTTGCTTCTGCTTTTCCTGCCAGTGTGGTTCGATTTGGTGTTTTTCCAGAAACCCTGAAATTTCCTCAAATCGTAGCTAATAATGATACGGAACAATTAGTGTTATTGAATTCAAGGAGTGAAATGGCGCAAAAAGGGATACTTTCTGATGGTTATATTAATTCAATCGCAACGCTCCTAGTAGGCAACCATCATCGCAGTTCAGGGGAGTATATGTTTGATTATTATTTTGGCAATACCTTGAATTTAGCACCCGGTGGTTGGGGTGGAGGAAAATCCTTTGTTAGTTTTGATTACGATGATGTTTTTTTACATGAATTAGGTCATGCACTCAGTTTACCTCACTGGGGAAATACCTATGAACAAGAAGACCCTAAAGACTACAACTACATATATCCTTATGGAGGCGAAAATGGCAATGGCGGGGGCAGAGGAGAATCTTGGAATTTTTACCAACATATTTATGAATTTGTCAATCCAATATGCCAATTAGAAGGAAGAGGACAAGTCGGCATCGAAACGTCTGACGCCATGCAAAGGAATAATCATTGCTTAGAATCAAGAAGTTATGGTGCTGGTCCTTGGGATGGCTTTGGAGATTTTTCTGCTTATGCCATGCATCGATATATGGTAGGAGATGAAAACGTAGAAAAAGGAACCACCAATTATAAAGGAACGGTACGTGATTTTCAACTGACTAAACAAAGAGGTTTTCCAAATCTTTCCATGGAAGGTGGTCAACGCGTCTTGAAAAGAGATGCGACTCAACAATCTACTACCTATATTCATCAAGAAGAAGAGCATGATATTCTTTTGCCAGAAAAATGGGAAACCCCCGTTTATTTAATATATGGTTCTGCCCATGGTAGTCAAGACCAGGCTAATCTAATATATAAGCCTATTAAATATACAGGCAC
>CALJVJ010000251.1 GCA_937974625.1 uncultured Saprospiraceae bacterium | reverse complement strand
GATCCATAAGTATTGGCTTCTAGTTTATTGATGTTCCCATTTAGAATAATGTTACCAGAGTCATTTATTTCGGTATCTATAGAATTGCCTAATGCTTCAAATAGAATATCACCTGAAGCTTTATTGACGAGTTTTAATTTGTCGATAGTAAAAGGTGAATTAGTAATGATATTGCTAGAACTATTTAATTCTAATTCTTCTATATTTAGAATGTTGGCAAAAATATTAATGTCTTTATAGTACAAAAAACAGTTGTCACTTTCGATATTCCAACCTTCACGACGGACGTTAGTGTTTATCGTTCTGAAAACATTGTCTTGAGCATGGATTTCGATTTTTTGCTTATCTCGTTGCTTTAAGAATACTTGAGTATTCATATTTACTTCTAGAGCTGTAATAGGATCTATGTCTAGAGTTTTTGTCTTGATGAGCCCTATACCATGTACAGACAAATCTTCTTTTTCAATGCTACAACTTGTTATCATGATGAGTGTGAAGACGAATAAAAACATGTTTTTAAAACGGATTATATTTTTCATTATTTTTAATTTTAGGATAAGTGAAATAGTATTTAGATTCCTTTAGGCAAACTAAAGTTAATAGATCATCAATTGGGCTAAATGTTTTTTTATCAAACAAGGCAAAAAACGTAGGAGATGCAGGGCATCGGCGAGGCTTTTTAACGCAGAATAAGAGAAAAAGAATGTTCAAACTGTTATAAGTTATTTTTTACATGTTCCTATAGAAGCTCATTGCTTTTCTATAGGCTTAAACCCTTTTTTAACTAAAAAAAATTTTTATGTACTCCAAAAAAAACCTGCAAGCTTTTACTATGCTATTTTGTCTGCTTTGGCAAAGTAATTTTCTCTTAGCCCAAAATGATTCAGACTATGTAGAAAAAGTAAAAATCACCGCCAATTCGATGATTTTTGAATTTACAGATGCCTACCAAAACTTCACCGTCGAAGTGAGTGGGCCTGATAATTTTTACCTGAAGAAAGATTTGAAAAACAGTCAAGAATGGACCATCAAAAGTGAAGGCTTTTCAGAAGCTGCTTTCTTAGATGGATTATACAAAGTACAAGTGACCCCTAATTTAGCGCAATCAAAATCGGAGCAAAAAATCCTACGTTACCTGACGGAAACGGACCAAATGGCTCAATTGAAAGCCAAGAAGGAAATGCTAAATATTCCAGCAGAAATTCACACCTATAATAGAAGTTTTAGAATCGACAATAGTGAATTTGTATTACCTAGAAATGAAGCTTATGGCCTAAAAACACCTACCGATAATACGATGCCGACCAGTAACTTGTCGACTTTGAAGTTAGCCACCTCTAGTGCTAGACCAACCTTTACTAGTCTTAGTTTAAATGAACCTCAAGCAATCCCTACGGCAGAACATTTAGGGCTAAATCCTAGACCGATGTTTATCGCTCAGGTATTTTTGGATGATTTGATTATTCAAGGGAGCGAATGTGTTGGATTGGATTGTGCTGGTACGGAAGCCTTTAATTTTGATACACAAAGACTAAAAGAAAACAATCTACGCATCCATTTTGATGATACAAGTAACACAGCTTCTTTCGCTGCCAATGATTGGCGGATTGTTGCGAATGAAACCAGTAATGGCGGCGCCAACTATCTAGCTTTTGAAGATGCTACTGCTGGGCGGAATCTTTTTGTAGTAGAGGCTGGTGCACCTGTTAATTCATTATATGTAGATGATGCTGGAAGAGTAGGCCTGGGCACAAACAATCCTGTAGTTGAAATACATGTAAAAGATGGAGATTCCCCAGCTTTTAGGATTGAACAAGATGGTTCTTCTGGTTTTACAGCTCAAACTTGGGATATAGCGGGTAATGAAACTAACTTTTTTGTGCGGGATGTAACGAATGGGTCTAATTTACCTTTTAAAATTAAACCTGGTGCTCCTGAAAACGCTCTTTTTGTAGCTGCGAATGGAGCTATTGGCTTTGGGACTGCTACTCCTGAAAAACAACTTCATATTAGAAATAATGCTCCAACCATGAGATTAGATGGCGCAGATGCATCTGGAGCTAGATACATTTGGGATTTGCAAGTTGATAATACCGTATTCTCGATAAAAGATATTTCTAATAATTCAGAAAGAAGACCATTTGTCTTACATCCTGGTGCCAACGATGAGAGTATTGTCGTTGAATCAGATGGGTCTGTATCAATAGGTAATTTTGGTGCACCTTCTGATGTTCGAGTAAAAAAAGATATTCGACCTATTGAAAATGCTTTATCTATTATTGACCAATTGCAGCCTAAAAACTATTATTACCGTTCAGATGAATTTTCTCGATTTGAAGGGATGAATAAACTACAATATGGTCTGATTGCCCAAGAAGTAGAACCAGTTGTAGGCGATTTGATTAACCAACTGTCTGAAATAAAAAAGCACAATGGTGAAAAATTTGATTTAAAAGGCGTGAATTACATCGGTTTCATCGCTATTTTAATTAAAGGGATGCAAGAACAACAAGATGAAATTGCCACCTTGAAAGCTCAATTACAAGACATGGATGAATTAAAACAACAAGTGGCTGCTTTGGCAAAAATGATGGAAGCGAATACTCAAAGTGAAGAGACAGCAAATACGGAAAAGGAATAGTTGTCGAATTGCTTTATTGCTATATGGTTTTATAGTCACGCGTTATGACAACGACCTTTCTGGCAGTAGGTAAAACCATTTTTCCTAACCACTTATTTATTTTAGTCAATCTTTAAATAAAATAAAATGAATTTTAAAAAATATAATATTCTATTGATAATGTGCCTGTTTATCTGGCAAGGGGTCGAAGCCCAAACAACTACTCCACTAAACAATGGGAGAACACCAGCGCAAGAAGCTCGAAAACAACATGTAACGCCCCCTGCACCTTCCACAGCTGCAAAAGCCAGAAATAATGAAGAAGATTTAGGAGACGAGGGACAATATGCCGACCGAATCAATCAATTGGACGGAATCGATTATGGTGCCATTAATACCCAACTTCAAGGTTTTGCAGAACAATATGCACAAATGCAATTGTCGAACGAGCAATTACAAAAGGAATTAGCAAACATCAAAAAGAGTTTGGATATGTGTTGTGGAAGTGGCAGCAGTTTGAATGGCTTGACAAATGGAGATACTTTCGGCGAAGAAGTGCCCTATTTGATGCAAAATGCACCAAATCCATTTAATGAAATAACAAGCATCCAGTTTTTTGTGCCTTATGAGGTGACTATTGCCACATTACAAATTCGAGACTTGACAGGAAAAATACTGAGGTCTATTAAATTAGCAGAAAGAGGGCTATCTAAAGTAGATATAGCACAAAAAACGTTAGAGACAGGTAGCTATATATATACATTGGAAACAGATGGTCAATTGATAGATTCAAAAATTATGATTTTGACAAAATAATATTTATTATGGACTTAAGTATATAATACTTTGTAACTTCTAGCGCTTCCAGAATTTAAAGTTTCTGGAAGCGCTTCTTTTACGATAAGTTTTAGCATACGCTCTATCACCCCAATAATCAAAAATCCCAAAAGTGATGAAATTTCTAACTCCATTCTTTATTTTTTGCCTATGCACCAATTTGCTACAGGCCCAATTATTTTCTGAAGAAAGTAAGCAAAGAGGCATTGACCACGCTTTTAGGGCCAAGGTATTAACGGGTGGCGGTGCTGCTTTTTTTGATTATGACAACGACGGAGACGATGACCTATATATGACTGGAGGGCTAAGTAGAGATTACCTTTATGAAAACGACGGTGCTGGCAATTTTACTCGCCTGCCTAATGATACTGGGTTTGATGTAACGGTACAATATAATTCAATGGGTGTTTCCACAGGAGACATTGATAATGATGGTTTTAGAGATGTCTTTATTACTACTTGGGATTATCGAAATGAATTATACGGACCGAATTTGCTGTTTCGAAATAATGGAGATGGGACCTTTTCGGACATTAGCGAAAGCGCAGGGATTCAAGAAGCTAGTTATTCTACCAGCAGTACTTTTTTTGATTTTGATAAAGATGGCTTTTTAGATATTTATGTGGTCAATCATTTAGAAGAAGCTGCTTTTTTAAGAGATTCTACAGGTTTAGTCTATGGCTATGACCATAAATGCTTTGAAAACTATTTTTACCGAAACAATGGGGATTTAACCTTTACAGAAATAGCGGAGGAAGTCGGACTCAATAGCGTCGGTTGTAGTTTAGTTGCAGTGGCTACGGATATTGATTTTGACAATGATGTGGATTTGTATGTCGCTAATGATTTTGGAGAATTTGTGGTCGCCAATGAACTATTTGAAAACCAATATCCAGCGAATGAATTTAAAGACATTAGTGTCGAATCGGGT
>CALJVJ010000250.1 GCA_937974625.1 uncultured Saprospiraceae bacterium | reverse complement strand
GCTGCTTCGTTGGCCTCTGTCCCCGAATTCACAAAATAACTTGTATCTAATTGAGCAGGCAGGGTACTCGCTAATAAATTCCCTAATTGGATTTGGGCATCTTGGCGAAATTCTCCATATACCATGACGTGCAAATGGCGGTCAATTTGCGCCTTTAAGGCATCATTTACTGCTTGATTACTATGTCCTAATGCGGATACTCCTAATCCAGAAATCAAGTCCATGTACCGTTTGCCGCTTTTATCATAGATATATACTCCTTTAGCATGAGATACATCAATGCCCATCATGTAAGGGTTGGTTTGGGCAAGGTGATTCTTGAGGTAAAAATTCGAACTGTCCATTTGTGAGTTTCAATGTGCTAAAGGAAGGTCTATATAAAATCTTAAAAATGAGAAAACAGAAACACAGACCTGCTCGTACCATGCAGTCGAGCTGGTTGGAGTGACTGTATAAGATTTCAATTGATATTCAAAATCAGTTAATCTTGTTTAACCTGCCCGACTGCGTCATGCAGGCGGGACTATATTCCTATTCTGTCTAGTTGGCACCCTCTTCCGTAGTTCCCACTGTAGGTGCTTCCCATCGTCGGTAGCCAACAGGTGCTGTTTCTGCTTTCTTCACCGCCTTCCCGCCTCTAGTTTTATCATAAATCATAGCTCCTGTCATAATTAAACTGGTACCGATAATCGTGTACAATAAAATACCTTGATCAAATCCTGGAATTATAGCGCTTTCTGGAATATCGAAAAACAATAGAATAGTAATTAATCCCCTAGGCGCAATGAATAATTGTGGCAAAATATCTTCACCAATAAAAGCCCTAAGAATGATGTATCGAACGGCATAAATTGATATAATAATTAGCGCACTAATCATAGCCACTTCAAGATTCATCAAAGAAGACAATGCTATGGTAATTCCAAAAATCACAAAGAAAAAGGTTCGAATGACAAAGGCTGTTTCCATTGTAATTACATGCAAACCTTCGTAGATATGATGCGCTTCTTTATAGTTTAAGTATTTTTTCAAAGGGCCAAAGAAAAATAATTTCATATTCGCAATCAACAACCCAAATATGAGAATCATTAATAAAGAAGAAAGTTGCTGTTGTTTTCCTAAAGAGTAAAATAGTAAAAGAACCGCTATCAATAAAAACAACTTGACATGACTCTTAATATTTTGAAAAATCAATACAATTAAATAACTGACTACCAAAGAAATAACTACCGTAAAACCAGTTTTCATCAAAAATTCTGACGTCCCACTGGTCCCTTCTGCTGCTTCTAATTGTCCTGATAAAAAGTAGAATAACATAATCCCCATGATATCAGAAAAAGTACTTTCATAAATATGGAATTCCTTTTTATCTGGACGTAATTCGCCAACACTTGGGATGATGATAGCACTCGATAAAATCGACAATGTCGTCGCATATAACCACGCCGAAACACTTGTCATCCCAGGTACAAAATATTGTAAAATCATTGCCGCTGCCCAAGTTGAAGCGATTAAACCGATAAAGGCAATCAACATGGATTTGGCAATTGGCACCATCTTTTCTCTTTTCAACTCTAGTTCTAAAGCAGCCTCTAATACAATCATGATTAAACCAACTGTCCCTAATATGGGTAAGATGGCCATAAAATCAAACCCGTCCAATTTATCTGCAAAGACGATTTTTGCCAAAATTCCTAAAATAATAAGCATTAAAACAGAAGGAATACTTGTCTTTTTGGCAAATTCTCCAAAAACAAAAGAAATAATAATCACTGCAGAAGCCGCAATGATTAGCTCATACATAGAACCCGCTCCGATTAAAAATGGTAATGTTGAAAACATAATTATGTGTCTACTTGAATAATTTTAATAACTAATGACTTTTGACCAATAACTTATAAAGCCCCTAATTTACAGTTGTAGCCCCACTCTTTTATGAGCGCTATTAATTCATGCAAATGACTTTCTTCTTTAATTAAGACTTTTGCTTCTATCTGATTTTCTTGGACATCATCTTGAAATATTTCAGGTTTATGATGCCAATCTACATAAGGTGCAGTCGCAAATAAATCTAATAAATGTCGTCTATGGCTAGATACATTGTTAAGGCTTTCTTTGGGTGTCAATTCTAAATGATAAAACCCACCAATCTCTTCTCCAGAAACTAAAGTATAGCCGTTTTGCAATAATTGATTATAACTTAAATGGTGTAGCCCTTCACTCGTTTGCAAATGCAGTTTTACGCGGTCCATCTTTGACACAACTCCCTGCAAATCAGCTGTTCGCAATTCCATTCCTTCTGTTACTGCATTATCAAAAAGTACCCATCGACCGTTAATATAACTTCTTAAATAGGTCCAACTTCCTATTACGATAAATCCTATAATTAATCCATGCAAAAGTGGATTTATCCATATAAAAACACCTGCTAAGGTGACCATAGCTACCAGTTCAAATACAACAAATATTTGTCTAAACAACTCTTTAAACCGATTCTGATAGCGTCCAGAAAAAGAACTATGCTTGGTCAGTTGTTGGATTTCAAAAAGAATAAAATATAAGACTGCTAGCCCTAAAGCCACTAAGAGGAATTCCCCCCAACTTATATTTATTAGCTGGTCCATCATGCCTGTTTGCTCCACTCTATCTGTCTGCTCCAGCACAACTAAACTTTCGGTTGTATCTTTATTTTCCATTATATCTTTATTTTCAGCAGCAGCATAACCTCATTCTTTCCGCTGCATCTTAATCCTTTTTATTTGGGTTCTCTAACAAGTCCCGTGAAAGAACGTTTATTTTAAAGCTTCTCGATGATATTTCAAATAACCCTTATCTTCTAACAAATGTCCTAATTCATTGACCAACATTTCGTTGATTTCTAACCAACCATCTAATTGGCGGCGTAATAAACCAACTCCTAATAACCGCTGTAAAATTGGAACATATTTGTCTGTAAAGGCAGGACCAAACAATCTTCTCAAACGATATTCATTTGTCCGTTTTTCCATCATAATAGCGGATAAAAGTATCGCTGAATCAGGACTTAAAAAATCAGGTAAACCAAAATTAACGCCCCCCTTATGTTGTACTTTTTCCTCATCAATCCGCTGAGTTGCACAGGACCATCGATTCAAGGCTTCTCCAATATTACCTCCTGAAATTTTATACACCTTATCAATCATTTTTCGGAATTCGTGTCCTGATAAAGCTTCTCCTTCCTTATTTATTAATTTTTTATGGGTTGCACCATGTCGTATCATTATTGCCTCTCGAATTTCAGCCAGAGACATACTGTCTACATTGATTTCCGCTTGAAATACTTTACTTGTCTCATGGAATAAATTTAAGTGCGTATTCAACCAATTACTCATCGATACTAAAAAGAATAATCGATTAGCATTATTATCGATAAATTTTCGCAAAGTGCGTACGTTTTGACTTAGCGGCAAGTCTCTATCCCACCATAATTCCATATCGTCAATCCAAATCATTGGTGGTCGTTTTGGGGCATATTTTTTTATAAAAGCCAAAACTGGTTCTAAATCAAACCCCGTCGTCATCCGTCTACCATTTAAACTTACTAGGCTATTTGGCGCTAATCGTATCGTATTATTATTAAAAAATTGATTGGCAATTAATTCGCCTAAAATGGTTTTACCTGAAAAGCGTTCCCCTGTAATCACTACCGCACCTCTAAAACCTTCTCTCCAATTGTCTATCAAGTTTTTAGCATGAGCTAATTCTTGTTCTCGCCCTACTGCAAAAGATTCTCCGATAAACCCTTTGGTCAAAAAAATACTAGCGTAATTGCTATTACTCTCTTCCCCTGTTCTGCTTTGTATCAACCGAACAATTTTTTCGGAGTCGCTCAATGCATCTTCTCTGGCTACCGTTTTTCGTAGATTCTGAACTTTTTTCCATTGCCGATTGAATAAATTACCTACTCGGTTTTGAATTTTATTTTGCCCCTTTTTAAACTGATTAAGTGTCGCTGCTTGAATAGGAATGGGTAAAAATGCTCGGTCCGTATCGTATATTTTTGAGACATTAAAGTCTTTCGCTAGTCTTTCGTGAATTATCTTTCTTAATTCTATCAGGCTGGCTTCTGCTTGTGCTGCAACTCGATAAAATGCATTTAAAGGCTGACTAATCGTTGCCTTATCCAAATCTACTTTCTTCCCTTCTTTTTCCTCTGCATCTAATAAAATTGCTCTATTTTTAATATTTATCAAGGCCATTTTCAAGCCGTTATGCGTATTTTCTGTCAACTCCCAAATTTCATATAAAATTGGTAGAATTTCCGCATCTAGCCATTGCTTGGTGCTCCGCTTAAAGGTCAAATCTTTTACTTCAATCATTCCTCTATCTACCCCAACTGGCATTTCCCCTTTTGCGATAATCGCATTGATTCGATGTTCTAAATTCGTTGTAAAACTATTAAAATGGTTTGGTAGGCTGATGCCTGCTTCTAAGTCTTCTAAATGTTTGACTATTTGCCCTAATCTAGGCAAATTATCATTTTCAATATCTGCGATGGTTTGGTCAGCTACTAATTTTACATCTTTTATTTCTTCTGCACAGAAGTTTTCTGTTTGCCGCACTAAATCCTCTATCTCATTAAAGTTCGCCGCTACATTTAGTAAGACTCGGTAATCTGTTTGTAGTACTTGGCATTGCTCGCCTATCCCCTCTAGCTGCTTTTTATATACTGACCAAGGATTTTGCTGTAACTGCCATTGCTTGATACTTTTTATTTTCTTTTTCTCTAATACATTGAGTCCTCTTTCTATATCTCCTTTAAAATCATAAATCGCCTTTTCTAATGTTTCTTGAGACTTTACATTCAAGGTCCGCAAAGCTGTTGCAGAGGTCAACCTATCAATTTTAATGATTTGACCTTTTTGCTGTTGGAACAAAATATCTCGCCACAAAATCATAAACTCTTTTGCTAATTTTGTCCATTCAAAACATACCCAATTTAGAGCGAAACGTTTTTTTTCGGTTAATTCAGCTTCCTTCTCCACTAATTCTTGATAGCAATAATCTCCTATCGACACCAAAGCTGTGCTAACATTTTTAGCTTCACTGGCCATTACCTCAAGATTTATAGGTAAGTTTTTTGCTTCCCATATTTTCCCTATGCTTTGGTCGGTAACCGTTTCAAAATTCGCCAATAAGTCTTGTAACTGATTCATTTATTAGAGTTGCGAGTTGCTAGTTATGAATTAATGTATGTTGGGACGGCAATCTGTTCTTTAAATTTTTGTGCTAAAATAAGCAAAACTATGATTTTTTAGATAAAGACTTCGTTTTATCAAATAGTCACGGGATTTTAGCTTTTTTTTTATTACTTATTCTATGTTTTTGAAGGCATCTTGTTTCATGTTTTTTTATTTTGCAGCTTTGTTTCTCAAAATATCCCTCCTTCTATTCAATTTTGATGCTCTGACAATTATTAATTATTCATTATGAAGCGATTATTCAGTTTAAAAAATAAAGTAGCAATCGTCACAGGCGGAGGAAAAGGTATTGGAGAAAGTATTTGTAAAATCTTTGCTCAACAAGGCGCCATTGTCCATATATTAGATATTGACAAGGACAATGGCCTTCGCGTCAATATGCAAATTAGAAATGCTAAAGGCAAAGCCATTTTCCACCATATTGACCTGACCAAACATAAAAAATTAGGTAAACTTTTCAAAAAAATTTACAAAAAAGAAGGTAGCTTAGATATTTTAGTCAATAATGCAGGAATCGCTCATGTCGGAAATGTAGAAAAAACAACACCTGATGACCTAGATAAACTCTATGCCGTCAATGTCAAAAGTGTGTATAGTTGTTTGCACTATGGAGTGAAATATATGAAAAAATCCAGTGGTGGTTCTATTGTCAACCTCGCCTCGATTGCCTCTGTTATTGGCTTATCAGATAGATTTGCTTACTCCGCTACCAAAGGGGCGATTTATACCATGACTTTTTCTATTGCTAAAGATTATATTCAAGACCGTATTCGATGCAATGCGGTTGGCCCAGCAAGAGTCCACACCCCTTTTGTCGATGGTTATTTAAAACAACATTATCCAGGAAAAGAAAAAGAGATGTTTGATGTGCTTTCTAAAAATCAACCTATTGGTCGGATGGGTCGCCCCGAGGAAGTAGCTCAGTTAATTACTTATTTATGTTCTGATGAAGCGGGTTTTGTGACAGGTAGTTTTTATCCGATTGATGGGGGGGCTTTGACTCTGAATACTTAGTCTGGTTTATTTACTTAGCCAGAGTTATTTTTACCACATAGCCACAATAGTTTTTTCACATAGTGCTCATAGTTGGCTTGTATTAGACGGTATTTGAGCAGTAGCTTATTTTCTATGCTAGACTTGGTTTACTTTTTATAAACATTTTTTTGCATTTATATTACTGCTTAGGTCAACATCTAGCACAGAAAAACTATATGGCTATGTGGTGAAAATAAAAAGACGCTTAAGCCAATTCTTGTTGCCGATATTGAGCAGGAGAATTCCCAGCATTTTTAGAAAACAGTCGAGAAAAATAAGCAGGGTCCTCAAATCCTAGTTCAAAAGCAATCTCTTTTACGGTCTTAGTAGAAAATTTCAATTGTCGTTTAGCTTCTAATACCAATCGGTCTTTAATAATTTGGGAAGGACTTGGATAGTCTAATACTTTGAGTCGTTTGGTCAATGATTTGGGGGCAACAAATAACTTTTCAGCGTAACCTGTTACCGTATGTTCTTGTCGAAAATGCTTTTCTACTAAGGCAATAAAATCTTGTGCCAATTGGTCTTGTTGATGCGTCACTTCTTGCACTTCTGCTTCTTGAGTATCTACCAATCGCAACGTTTGAATCAAAAACATCCGCAAATATGTTTCCAACATATCTCGATGGGAACTTCCTTTGTTTTCTATCTCCGAAATCATCTGATTGACCAAATTTTGAAAGACTACCTTCTCTTCTTCTTTTACAGAAACGGCTGTTGCTCGATGAACATTATTGAATAATAAACCATTACAAGCAATTTCTTTCCCATGTGTTTCCACACAATAGAAATCTTTATCAAAAGCTATTTGAAAGGCAGTCTTCACCTTTTCGCTTTCTATCGTAAATACTTGCCCAGGGGACAAGCAAAAAATACCTGAACCATCTATCGTAAATTCCTCAAAATCAATTCGGTAGGTCCCTGAACCATCTTCTATCCAGTAGATTTTATAGTAATCTGATATTTCATTCTTATGTGCAACACAATGCGTATCCACTTTTAATGACGTTAATTCAAAAAAAGGCGCTTTTTCTTGTAGTTTAAAATCTTGAAATAGGTATGTTTCCTTAGTAGTTAAAGCCATATTTTAGAAATAAGATTTTTTTAAAGAAAACAATGGAAAGATAGAATTAGTTTGAGGGAAAATTAAAAAATGAGTAACAACATCTGCTGTTACTCACTTTTTAAGTCTGTTAACAATCGCAATAGTACCAAGAATTTAACTCCCCCGCTATGATACCTAAATGGTCCAGAATGGCTTTCTGTCCACTAATCTTTTGACGGCCATCTATTAACCGAGGGGTTTTAAGTTTAGTTATTTGTTTTTTTGTAAAAGCTAGAGATAACTCTTTTAACTTAGCTTCTATTTCTTGAACTACTGGACTTAGTATTTGATATTCTAAAGTCATGATATTTTTGATTAGGATAGATATTTTTTAATAAATTTTAAAATAAATCCATCAAGCGATTTATCTGTTCGCTTTTGTTGTTTTTCACAAACGACGCCATTCCATTCTTGATGTCCCCAACAATTGCCACATTCGATTTCATTGATTTCTAGATGCTGTTGATTCAAATTCTGTGCATTCATGATTATTTTTTTTAGGGTTCAAGAAATTATGAAAAAAGATGTTAAAAAATAACTTTTTTTTCATCATCATAAAATAAAAAGGGCGATTGAAGTAATCAATCGCCCTTGGGGGTTAATTACAATTTTACTAAAACTATGCTGGTATTAAAAATTCTTGAATTACTTGTTCTAGCGCATGTTCTGACTGTAAACCAACTAGTGATTTTTCTACTTTTTTGTCTTTTAGAACAAATAGTGCTGGAATACTTCGAACTTTAAATTGCTGTGCTAGCTGAGGATTTTTATCCACATTTATTTTGCGGATTTCAAAATCATTTTCATACTTCTCTGCCAACTTTTCTACCGTCGGTAACAATGCTTGGCAAGGGCCACACCAGTCTGCATAAAAATCTAATAATACAGGCTTGTCCTGATCGATAACTTTTTGAAACTCTTGGATATTTGCAATGGCTTTCATGATATTTTATTTTAAAATTGAAATGATTAATTGTTATTAAGTATTGACTTATTTGTTTCTAAGTACACTGCAAAGATGCAGGCAAATGCAGCTTGAAAGAATGGAGATACTTCCCCACAACATGGACAAAAGGGACTATTTCTGGAAAAGAATGGGATATGTAGCGAATAGTAGGTAGGAGTTACATTAGGGGTTGCGTTTACTAAAAAACTTTCAAAGTTTAGTAAACGTTATTCCTGTCGAAGCGCTTACTTAGTCAACTAATTGGATAATTACAGTGTTGTAAATAGAAAAATTAAATCGGTACGTTTAGGATACGAATTACTAATAATACAGAATGGCACTTTCAGCAAAAGATACATATACCTTCCAAACACTTAAAGATCAAAACAATCTGCCCTTTTTTGAAGTGACAGCGCTTCATTTAGATACCCATTGTATATTGAACAAGAATGAAGTTTCAGAATATTATAAGATATTCTGGATTGCAGATGGAGGAGGTACTTATCAAATTGATTTTAAGGAGTTCCAAATAAAAGACTCTGGAATTTTCTGTTTATCTCCAGGGCAGGTGTTTAGTGTGCAACATGAAAAAGCAAAGCAGGCCTATCAAATTACCTTTAATAAAGATTTTTATTGTGTAGAAACACATGGGAAAGAAATTGCTTGCAATGGCATTCTTTTTAATAATGTCCATCGAGCAAGTGTAGTTTCAGTAGCTACAGAAGAGCAAGCGGCTTTTCAGACTTTGATCGATCAAATGATTCAAGAGTTACAAGCTAAAGGAAACGCGCACAAAGATATGTTGGAGACCTATTTGAGATTGTTTCTAATAAAAACACTCAGATTAGTGGATGCTCAGCGACCCGATCAAGAGATAGCGAATTCTAATTTAGATAAAACAGCAGAAACATTTATTGCCTTGGTTGAAAAGCATTTTAGAGAAGAACATACGGTAACTGGTTATGCAGAGAAATTATTTATTTCTCCTAAGTCTTTATCAAAGCGACTAAATACGCAAGGCTATGCGACGCCTTTACAGATTATTAAAGACCGCTTAATCTTAGAAGCCAAACGGCAATTGAAATTTACGAATAAGACGGTTAAAGAGATTGCCTTTGAATTAGGCTTTGATGATCCGGCTTATTTTTCTAGACTCTTTTCAAAAAGTACCGGAAATTCTCCATCACAATACAGGGAATAAAAATCCTAAAAATTTCTTTGTCCGACTTTTCGCTGAAAATAGAAACGAATCCAAAAGCTACATCTCACACCAAACTGATTAATGGAATCGGATTCATCATACTGCCCTGCTGAAACTTGTGCGCCTATCCCTATCCTTTGTGTACCTGTCGTTTTACTTTTGGGCGCTAAAAAAGATTTAATATAGATTCCTCTAAAAGTACCACCACCAATATCATCATCTGAATCATCCGAATGTAGGAATAGAGCGGTTTGAAAGCCTACATCTAATAGGTCTTTTCTTTCTTTGGTTCTGATCCTTGCAAATAATTGTAATGTTGTTCCTTCTGCATAAAATTCATTTCCAAATTCATCAAATCCATCATAGGCAAATAATGTGGCATCAGTAGCAAAGTGATCTCCTGCGACTAAGAACAAACTTAACACATTAAAACCTAGTCCTCCTTCAAAACCCAGCATAAGTCTATCAGAGACCGCAAATGCCTGATGAAAATTTAGATGGAAAACAGAAAAATCTAAGCCACCTTGTTTACTGCGGTGTTTATACGCTTTCGACGATTGTTCTATTTTAGGTGTGGTACTTAATTGTGCAGTGATTTGAGTTTGGCATAAGGCTACCATAAAAAGCAAGACTAGTAAAAAAGTTTTTGTAAGAGTTTTTTGGGTATTCATTTTATTAGATTTTTCGAGGTAAATAATGGGCTTGTCGATTGAGATCCAAGCATTAATCTTTTTTGATTTATCCACAATTTAGGCAATAAACAGACTCCAAATATGCCATAAGAAATTATAGGTATAGTTGTGCTATTGAAAGACCTTGAATGGACCTTGTGTGGGTGAATAGGTAGGCATTTGGGCTAAAGGGGAAGCATCTATAGCAGTATAGAAAAGCCTTATCTTAGCTATAAGGTAGTAACTAATGAACTGTTCACATCTGAACAAGACTGTTCATAATCGGACAATCAATATGATGGCAGCTAATAAAAATATTTCATAAATAACTGAATATCAACATATTGAAGGTTTGGCATGCCCATTGAAATAGAGTAGTTAAATTAGTAATACAAAATCACCAATAGCCATGTTTAAAAATTATTTCAAAATTGCGCTCCGACATATCTCTAGAAACAAGAGTTACTTGTTTATTAATGTAATTGGGATGGGGCTTGCCTTAGCTTGTTGTATCATCGCTTTTGTGAATTATCAATATTTTGAAAAATCAGATAGTTTTTTCGAAAAATCTGATCGAATATTTAGGGTCACTGTGGATAATGTAGGATCCGCTCGTACGAAGGCAGATGTAGTCGCACCACTCGTGCCGAGAGCAGTAGCAGATATCAGCCAAGTAGTGGAAGGAACCCGAATTGATAAGAAGTCAGTTATTGTACAATTAAATAAACAAGTTTTTTCAGAAAACCTTAGTGCGGTAGATCCTAATTTTTTAGAAGTGTTTTCCTATACCGTTCAAGAAGGAAACGAAAAAGCATTACAGGACCCTGCTAATATTGTTATAACAGAAGAAACGGCTAAAAAATATTTTGGAGATACTAATCCTATAGGACAGGTGTTAAGTATTAATCCTGGACAAGCTTGGCAAAAAGAATTAATGGTAGGAGCAGTTATTCAAAATCCACCACCTAATTCTGCCTTACAATTTGATTTACTAACACATATCTCTTTTTCTGAAACAGGTCCGTCCGCTGATACCCTTAGTCATTGGGATAATACGATTACGGCTAGTTTCTTGGTATTAGATGATGCACAGAATACAACTGAGGTAGTTCAACAACTCAAACGATATATCCCTTTAGAAAATGAACAAGAAAAGTGGAGAGAAGTAACCCAGTATCATCTTCAACCAATGGGCTTGGTCTATAAAGAAGGAAGCGAATTATTTAATAATAGTCTTCGTAAACTAGAAAACCAACTAATAGCTACCGCGCCTGGAATTATGGCATTACTGATTTTGTTGACCGCTTGTTTGAATTTTACAAATACGACTATTTCTTTTTCCAATAAACGCTTAAAAGAAATGGGGGTACGAAAAGTAATGGGCAGTAATCGCCGGCAATTAGTTGTACAGTTATTGGGAGAATCTTTCTTGATATGTTTACTAGCATTATTCTTTGGAATGTTGATTGCCCAATT
>CALJVJ010000249.1 GCA_937974625.1 uncultured Saprospiraceae bacterium | reverse complement strand
CCATAAGCCGTATAAAATACACGTCCTTTTCCATAATTACTCACCCAAGTCCAAGGTTCTTTATGGTCGCCCGCTACCCTTTCCATTAAGACCGTTTTGTCTGGATTATGCTGGTGATGAATATAGGTTTCATCCCACGTTTCAAAAGGGGTTAATTTCGAGGTAATCGGATGGTCTTTTTGAATAATATCGGCTGTAAAAGTGCCTGTTTCATGTTCTTTAAACTGCCCCCCAACCATTTTTACAAACGCTGAAGAATTTCGAAAACAGTAGCTGGCACAATGAATAGGTATAAAGCCTTTTCCACTTTCTACAAACGCTAGTAAGGCTTTTTCTTGGGAGAGAGTAATGCTATCGTGGTTGGCATATAGCGCCAAACCATCATACTTTTCGAGGTTTTCTGTATGGAGGGCATCTGGGTCGGAAGTATAAGTAAAATTGATGCCTTTTGGCGTTAATGCCGATGCCAACAAAGGCACATAAGCTTCGGAATTATGGTGTTCGCTATCGTGTCCAAGAAAGAGAATTTCTATTCTTCGAGGTGCTTCTGCTTGTTGGCAAGCCTGTAATAGGATGACAAGCAGTAATATTAACCAGCTAGCTGATTGGTATTTTAAATGGTTTAGGTTTGGCATTTCGTTTTGATGTAGATTTACTTAAAAAAAATTATGACCCTGGAGCGTCGTGTTACTTTTGTTTGTAACATTTATTTCCCTAAACTAATCAAGTAGGCCAACAAATCCTTCAATTCATCTTTGCTTAAATTTCGAGTCAATCCTGTTGGCATTAAAGATACTGGGCTAACATCTGTCTCCGCAATTTCTTCGGTTGGTATTTCAATAATTTCGCTATTGGCCTGCCGAATTAAAGTTGCATTATCCGTTTTTCGGTGTAATAAACCACTAATTATCTCCCCATTTTTTTTGGTAATTAAAACTGTTTCATAATTCTGTTTAATCTCAGCATTAGGGTTAATAACCGCTTCTAAAATCGAACTTGGAGTCATAAATGAACCAATAATAGACAAATTGGGCCCTGCCAATCCGCCTTCTCGTTGGGTTTGGTGGCAACTTCCACATAATAATTCTGGTCGCCGATATATTTGCCGACCTCTGCGCCGATTACCCGTAGTGGTAGCCGCTTCGATTAATTCGGATTTTTCTATTGCAGATAATTGCATGCCGACAGGTTGGATATTTCCTGCGGTTCGAATGGCTCCATCCAATTCTTTTAGATTCAGTCCTGATGATTGAACTACTTTTAAACCAACCGTTGCCACTGCTTCAGAAAGACTTTTTCCTTCCAATGCTTTTTGTAAAATAGTTGGCCCGTTTTCTATTCTTCGAAAAGTAAGAAATAATAATTCTGCTAAATCTGAGTTATCCAATTCCCCCAATAAACTAACTGCATTTTTGACTGCCTCTTGGGGCGCTTCTGTTATCCAAACAACACTGGCGGCTGTTCTATCTGCTGCTTTAGTAGCGGTTTGAGCCGTCTGTTTTACTTCGGCTAATTTGTCCATATTGACCAATGCCTTAAAGCCTGCGATTTTTTCATTTACATCGCTTGATTCGTTCGTTTTTTGTAAAATTAAATCGGCAAATTGACTGACTTTCCAACGACTGGCTAATTGAATAGCAGCCGTTTTTAAATTGTCGTTATCACTATTCAAAAGTGTTTCTAGCTTCGATAAGTTATCGGGAATAGCCGAATAAATAGCAGGGGCATTGGACATCACTTTTAATAAACTAGCATCCTTTTCTTGAATGGCTTTTTCTAATACTTTTCCTTTGGCAGCAGCGTCCCCTATTTTTGCCAATACTTTCCAACCGCTTTTAGCAATAGTAGATGCTAACTCTTTTTGACCTAATAATTGGCTTAAAGGTGCTATAATTCTGGGGTCTTCTGTGGTTAATAAAGCATAGCCTTTTTTATCAATATCGCCATCAAATAAGCGGACATTATCCACCATTTTTGGCAACCAAGCTTCTTTTAGACGGCTCAAGGTTAAGTCCAAAGCAAAAGATAAATTGTCATCCATTGGATGGTCTAAAACTTTGGTGACCAACTCTACTGCATTTATACCGCCCATTTTTCGGAGGGCATGAATGGCTTCTAATCGGACTTGAGGATGTTCATCTTCAATCAACTTGGCTAATTTATCTTGATGCGCTTCGGCTATGCGCCAATTGGAAAATTGCCGAACTGCCGCCGCTCTCGCTTGCGGATTTTTTTCTTTTAACGCATTCAAGATAGTCTCTTCATCATAATGATTTAACGCTGCTAATAACCATAGCCCTTCTAATCTATATTGTGCAGCTTGGGCCGTATTTCCTCGATTGCTTTTTATCCAATTGACAACTGCTTTTGGGTCGCCATTTTGTTCTACATAGGCTCGGTTGGCTTGTAATCTTGTGAATTGTTCTGGTGATTTTAGTAAATTTAACAATTGAACAGGATGCTCCACTTGGGTATTTACTGGTTTTAAAAGAGGACTACCTTTTTTGGTTAATTTCCAAATTCTACCATGCGTTTTATCTCTAATTGGATGATGGAAATCTACTTCGCCATGGTCAATAATCGGATTGTACCAATCTACAATATATAAAGCGCCATCTGGCCCAATTTTGGTATCAACTGGCCGATAGGAACGGTGGTCAGATTTTAAAAGCGTCTCTACTTCTTTCGATTGATAACCGCTTTGATGTGGTTTCAATTGATACCGAACCGTACGATTGGCTCTATAATCGTTAGTGATGACTGTACCTTGCCAATCCGCTGGAAAATGCCGACTGTAAATCACTTCGGCAGCCGTATTTTTAGGTGTCCCACTATTTAATCCCGCCAATACTTTTGCCGCACCAACTGCTGTAGGATGAGCCGATTCAGGGTAAATGTAATTCATGCCAGAGCCACCTGCACCATCAGTGGCAAAGGCTTGTCCCCATTGGTCAAAGGCTTCTCCCCATGGATTAACTAAACCTCGACTAAAA
This sequence comes from uncultured Saprospiraceae bacterium, assembly GCA_937974625.1. Classification (GTDB taxonomy): domain Bacteria; phylum Bacteroidota; class Bacteroidia; order Chitinophagales; family Saprospiraceae; genus JAFMDF01. The sequence goes on along the minus strand of CALJVJ010000249.1, from coordinate 10,979 downwards.
ATTTCTATATGCTCTGATTCGGGTCTAAAAGACCAAGTTCCTGAACCATTTAAAATTCGATTTCCATAAGGGGTTTCTAAAAAAGAGTTAATGTAAATGGACTGCATAAAATGCAAATTCCCCCATGGCGTCCAACGCAATCCGTGAATGGTGTGATGAATGTCGGCATTGCCAAATCCATCATAAATTACATGCCTTTCATCTGCCACATCATCTCCATCTGTATCCGCAAAAAATAGTAATTCGGTGGTGGCGACTACATACGCACCGCCTTTTACTGGCATGACCGAATGAGGAACTAGTAAATTTTCAGCAAAAACGGTATGTTTGTCTGCTTTGCCATCGCCATCCGTATCTTCTAAAATAATGATTTTATCATTGGGCTCTCGTCCTGGTACAATGTGAGGATAGGTGCTACTCGTTGCGACCCAAGCCCTACCTTTCGTATCCCAATTAATGTTGATGGGATTGGCAATCATCGGGTCAGCTGCAAAGAGACTGATTTCATAACCGTCTGCTATATGAAAAGCATCTATTTCAGCAGCAATATTAGGAATCGGAATAAAAGCAGGCACTTCATCTTCTGGATAGTCTTTTGGTGGCGACCAAGGTTTGATTAACTCTATTTCAACATCATATACTTGACTAGTAATCAGTCGATTAATTTCTTTTTCTTTTTCTATCACTAATTTTTTTAAATCATCCATTTCATAGGCTAAATGACCCATTTCATGTCGTCTAAAAAGGTAAATATAGGCTTCGTTTAGCGGTCGCAGACGGTATCTATTCAGTCTATTTTTTTCTTTGATGGTGGCTAAAATTCTTTCTTGTTGTAAAGAATCTTGTCTTAAATTTACTAAAGAAATGGAATCTTGACTTTTAGTCGATAAGTGTCCATTGACATAAACAGCAATTGGGTCTTTTGAGATAATTTTGCCTGAAGCGACCATTTCATCGGGCGTTAAATTAAAACTTACGCCATTTACAGTCGTTGTCCAATCACTAGTTTCACATTTTTCATGCTCCAGTATTTTTGCTTTTTCATCTACCTTTAAGGTAAAACCATTGACCTTTTTGATCCCTAAATTTTCTAATAAAACATCATTCAGTCTCTCATACCCTGCTTGATTCAGTTGCACCCCATTTTGCGTATAAGTTTGCTGATTGGCATCCGTAATTAATGCTTCGTATAAATCAATAAAATGATGCCCTCTATTATTGGCTTCTTCTTTGATGAAATTGCTTGCTTTCGCTAACCAATCATTTCTTGTTGCCAAATTAGCGGAAGTCGCTAATGATTTTTCTTGTTTGGGGGGTGATAATAAAATCAATTTTGCTCCTTTCTTTTCCGAAAAATCCAGTAGCCTATTATATCCACTTTTAAATAGGTCAAAATCCCCTTCATTTTTTGAAAAAGCAACATTACTTCCATAAGCAATAATCAGCGTTTTAGGTGCCGCTTCTGTGATATGTTCCATTAAAACCTTAGACCCAAAGCCTTCTTCTGCAGAAGGTGGTTGCCAAGAACGGGTATTTTGAGCAGAACCAAACTGCGACCTTGCTAGACCAAATACATCGTCTGCTGGCCAACCAATATTTCTAAAACTTACGGTATTCGCTGGAAAATTTTGGATAATCGACTTTTCAAAAAAGCCATAATTTTCCATGCTAGAAATGAGCGAACCACCTACCACTACTACTCTTTGGACATCTTTTTTTTCGAGAATGCTTTCATTCTTATCTGTTTTTTGCTCCTGTTGACAACTTATTAAAAGAAGTAGTAATAGTAAGAATGGTAGGTGATTTTTCATGTTATTTTTGTTTTTGGTGTAGCGTTTCTGTAAATATGTACCAACTTGATATTTAGGCTCCAGAGTAGAACCATCGAAAGTTTATCATCAAATCAATCATCTGATTCCTCTAAAACTTCGACCTGTTCTATCGTCCGCAAGTAAGCCACCAAGTCAATAATTTCCTCATCCGTCAAGGTATTTAATAAACCTTCAGGCATTAAAGAATTGGGCGTTTGTTCCTGTGATTGAATGTCTGATTTATTGAGTAATAAAGCTTCTTGGCCGACTGTTCGTAAAGTTAATTGTCTATCACTTTCGGCAGTTATGTTTCCTGTATAAATCCGACCGTCTTGGGTGGTTATGACGACCGCTTTATAATCGTCTTGAATTTCTCCACTTGGATCTAGAATATTGCTTAATAAATAATTGAGATTGCCTCGATTAGACCCCGTTAAGTCAGGCCCGACATTTGCGCCTTCGCCGTACATTTTATGACACGACCAACAAGTTCTTTGGTAAACAAATCGACCGTGATTCGGATTACCATTTGCCACTACCTCGGGTCGTAATAATCGTTGATATTTGGCAAAATCCGCCTTTATATCGGAAGAAACTTCATCTATTGGTCCCCAAATCTCTACAAACCCGTTGCCAACCACTCTTTTTAACTGCAAAGCAATGTAAGCTGGAATGTCTTTTTTGGCAAATTTTCCATCTTTTAAAGCATAAGCTAATTGCCAACCATAAGTCGGTCGAGATGCCATCGTTTGCACGACTTCCTTTTGTTCCAATAAATTAAAAGTCGGATATTTTTCTAATAATAATTGCCCTAATTCCTTTTGTTCAAAGGCTGCTACAGCTCGAATGGCTTCTATTCGTAAATCGGCATTATTTAAAAACTCAGGCAATTCTTCTATCAATTCTTTGCGTTGTTTTCCTGCCAAGCTTACTAAGGCATTTTTGCGGTCTTCCGCATTAGCTGTTTCATTTTTTAAGGTTGTCATCATTTGTTTTGCAGCAGCGGCACTGCCAAATTGTTGAGCTATTTGTAAACCAACAGGTTGTAATTTACTATCTAATTTTTCATAAATTGCCGCCCAATTGGCAGGTTCTTTTAAATCTGTTCGTCCTTCCAATCCTGCTAACATGCCTTCTAATAGATTTCCTTGCGCGGAGGTATTTTTGCTTAAACTCGCCACTAACTCCTCCATTTTATTGGCATCTATTAGTCGTCTTGCAATGTTTTTAGTTACACTCGGCAGTTGGCTTTTGCTTGCTAAGGCTAAGGCTTTTGTTGGGTTATCGACTACCAAAGGTTCGATGGCAAACCAAAGCATCAATGGAATATTTGGGTCATCAGCATCGGCTCCTTGTTGTACCAATCCATCGGCAATTGCCCAGCGTTTACCCTTATCCATTCTTTGTAAAGCGCCTGCTAAATAAAGCCTTACAACGGGTGATTTTTCACTTTTTGCCATGCCTGCCATTTGTCCTATAGTCTCAGCAGATGCATTTTTATCTTCCACCAAAAATTGAATCGCCCAAGCTCGTACATAAGGGTCGCTGTCTTTTAATAAAGTCAATAATTCGGCTGCTGGTAATTGCTGTGTAATGTGCTTTGTCCATAATGCTCGTAGGCGAATATCGTCGTCTTTTTCATTGGCAAATAAATTAGCTAATTGAGTCTTTCCTGCTGTAGTTAAAGTATTTTTAGCGGCTCTGTTTTGTAAAATAACTCTTGCTCTCTTAGCATGCCAATCACTTTTACTAGCCTGTAAATCAACCAATTGCACATCAGTCATCGTATTTAAATCGGCGTAACGTCCTTCCCAATCTTTTGCTAAAGATTCCTTTGGCATTATCCGAAAAACTCGACCTGTTTCTTTGTGTAACACCTCATTTCCACAAATATCTCCATCGTGCCAATCCAATACATATAAACCTCCTTCTGGGCCAATTTCCATACTAAAACCAATCCAAGCGGCATTATTGGCTAGCATAAAATCTTCTCCATGACTAGCTGTAAAACCCGAACCATTTGGGTTTAAAACATCCGATAAAACGGCGTGCTCGTGAATATTTGCCATAAAAATTCGCCCTCTTTGGTCTTCGGGAAAAGCATCAGATAAATAGACTCTTGCGCCACCATGTGCCGACCGATGTCGATGGTCAACAATCGTCTGAATGTCTTCATAAACGTAGGGATTAAAATGCCGCCCACCTTGCCGATGATAGATACCCCCTGGAATAATGTGGAATAAATGCGGAATCACACAAGCCGAAATAAATAGCTGTCCCTTGGCATCATAATCAATGCCCCACGGATTACTAAAACCATGCGCCACCACTTCAAAACGTTTTTTGGTTGGATGCCAACGCCATACGCCACCATTAATATCCACCCCGTCTGCTTCTAATAAATCATCGGGAAAGGCATCGTTATGTCGATAAATTTTCCCTTTGCCTTTGGGTTTTCTAATTTTGGACGGTGTCGCAAATCCCTCTAAACCGTATAACCATCCATCTGGGCCCCAATGCAAACTATTGATTGTTTCATGTCTATCTCGAATCCCCCACCCTGTTAGTAAAACTTCAATATCTGCTTCATCGGCTTTATCATCACCATCCTTATCTGGTACAAATAATAAATTGGGTGGTGCGCCCAAATACAAGCCATCAAAGCCAACTGCAATGGCGGCTGGGAAAGGTATTTTTTCTAAAAAAACGGTCTTTTTATCTGCTACACCATCTTTATCCGTATCTTCTAAGATTAAAATTCGACTATCTCCATGATTGGCAAAACCGTGTTTTCGAGATTCATAATCTCTATTTTCGGCTATCCACATCCGCCCTTTATCATCCCAACAAAAAGCCATCGGTTGGGTTATCATTGGTTCTGCGGCAAAAGCATTGACTTGATAACCTTCCTTGATGGTCATATTCTCAACCGCTTCTTGTGGATTTAAAAATTTTGCTTCCCGTCCTTCTTTTTGGGCAATTCCCCAAAGGGATGCCGTATTATACATGCCATGGTCGCCGACATATTCGGCCCATAACTCATTCATTTCTACATCACTATGCTTGCCACTATAGGCAACCAATTGATGTCGAATGGTTTCCGTTTCTCCTTTCTTTATATGCCAATCGCCCGTTTTTGCTCGAATTGGGCCTACGCCTAATTGTCCATCTACTCGCCAATGATTCGGGAATCCTGCATTATCGGGATGGTCAAAAATGGCCATATGTCCCCACTCATCTAAACCTTCGATTTCCATACCTACATCTACCCACATCGCTCTTTGCCCTTCTGCTTTTTCATTGCGTTGGCGTGCTGCATTGACCGCCTCACCTTTTATACCCTTTTGCCAAGGCATTCTTAAAAACAAACCGCCATAATCAAATTGATTGATGGTTATGTCTTCTATCGCCTCTCCTTTCCATTCTAAATCCATCAAGTGCTTATCGTCCTTTGCCGAAAAAGTCCACGTTTGAGTTTCTTTTAGTATGGGCTGCCCTGCTGCATCGAGCATATTATAAATCGTTTGCCATTTTACTTTTTCACCTTCGTCAATCAAGACATTAGTTGCCACTCTTTGCCAATAACCATCGGCTGGATGATGGAAAAAATCTCTCCCAATTTGTGCTTGAATATCGGCAGGTTTAGCTCTGTCATAAAACCATTTTTTTAGAATTTCTTCAGATGCACCTGTGCCATTGACACGAGTAAAGCCCCAGTACAAACCTGTTTGGTGTTTGTGGTGATTGGGACTGTATTGTGTTAATTCTGATTCCGAGTTCGGAGCTAAGATTGGATGTAAATAAGGTCGGTGATTTTCTTGGGCATTTTGAGTCAGAACAATTTTTTCTGCTCCTACTTGTAGGATTTGTAATTCCTCTTTTACCTTTTTTATAATAAAGGTTTTTGTAGTATTTTCAATAACTGAATCGGACCTTTTTACAGGAGTATCACAGGCGAATAAGAGTAGCCAAAATACAAGAAATAGAAATCGAGTATTCATTTTATTTATTCTTTTTCCTAAAAGGTTTTAGGATGGTTTTTCTAATCTAAAGTACGGCATGCTAATTAATTCGGTATTTTATAAACATCTTTTCCCGCTATTTTTAAGCTAAAACTATCGATAAAATCTTGTTCCTAAAATTTACCGAATTAATTAACAAGTCGCACTTGGATGGGAAGATAGGAAAAACGATTAAATGAAAGTAATTAATTTGAGTATTTATTTGGTGAATGTAAAATGTATTAATCTGATATAAATATATTCTTCATCAAATAAATTCGCTATTGGAGATAGATATTTAGATGCGGCTTCATTGGGTAAATGATACTAGTTCCTGCTTTCTTTTTGACAAAAAATGAATATTCCTTTAATTAAAATACTAGAAGCTTACCAAATTGAGTTTTCATAAAAACAATACATTACTTTTACTGCTAAAAGAGTAATCTAAAATCAATAAATGTTTCTTTCTTTCTTGCTAATTATTTTATTTAATCAATATTCCGTTATTACGCCACAAAACGAGCCTACCTATTTTGTAGATGATTTTGAAATGGGCTTAACTGATGACTGGAAAGGTAGACATGCTGGACATGAAACTATTTACCAAATTAGAAAAGAAAAAGACAATCAATTTTTAGCTGCTATATCTGCTAATTCCGATAATCTAATCGTCAAACAAATTGAAGTGGATTTAGTGGAATATCCTTATTTGAATTGGAAATGGCGAGCTACTACGCTACCCAAAAATGGAGATGAGAGTGTAAAAGCAAATTGTGATGTGGCAGCTTCTATTGCAGTAATTTTAAATACTAATCGCTTCTTTCCCAAATCTATCAAATATTCTTGGTCCACGACTTTGGAAAAAGATAGTTTGACGGAAAGTCCTTTTGCTTTTTGGCCTTCTAGTTGCGATATTCGAGTGATGGAAAGTGGGGCTCAAAATTTAGGGAAGTGGCAAACAGAAAAAATCAATGTCCTAGCTGATTATCAACAATTTAATGACCTTCAAAAAGTAGATACTAAGCTTGTTTATGCTATTGTCATTATGACTGATTCGGATAATACAGAAACCTTATCGGCGGCTAATTATGATGATATTTATTTTTCAAAAAATTAAGTTATTAATAGCGGATTACGAGTTATGGTTTTCGCACCTAACTCGTAATCCGCTACCCTTTAATCCATCTCCCACAACGCACCTATTCCAGCTTCACATAAACGTGTATTATATGCAGGAATAGCCGTCTTTAATAAATCCATGCCTTCTTTCTGAAGCATTTCCCATTTAGCATCCAATTCCTTTTTCCTATCTAGATTTGGTTGGTTGACTCTTGGAATTTCACTTTCCGTTTGGTTGATTAAAAACAGGTAGTTGGCTGTGAATTTATTTGGGAAATTTTCTACATCATCATAAGCTTTTGATTTTCTTTGAATCATTTTTTCATCCCAGTCTTTTACCTTTTGAATTAAGGCTTTGCCATCTGTTATTAAGGCTTTATCACCTTTCTTCTCTTCTACATTCTTTAGGATAGCATCCATTTTTTGTCGTAAATCATCTAAGGTATTGACCATATTGTGCATCTTCGTTACCTTTCCTTCCATCTCCTTCATTATTGCATCATACGCTTGGTAATCCACTGCTGTGGTTGGATAATTTGGATTTGCTAAAACTTCTACCGAACTTTCTGTCACCGCATCTCCTTGTTTTAATTGAATGGTGTATACACCTGGAGAAACTTTGTGTCCTCTAAAGTTACTTTCAATATAAGTATTCGCTATGCCCGGCATTGTCTCATGTTTCATATCCCATACAAATCGATTCAGCCCACTTTCTTTGCTTAAAACCGATGCTGCTGGAGGCCCTCCAGCCCACGGTTTAAAACTCGCATCTCTTTTAGAACTAAGTGTTCGAACTGTATTTCCGTCTGCATCTTTTATGGTCATCTCAATATCGGCTTGCTTGTCTGCTTTGAGCAATTGGTAATATAAAACAACACCGGTTGCAGGGTTAATGCCATAAAAAGGATGCGTGCCTTTGAATTTTTTGTTAGTACTATTCAATGGACTACCGCCATTGGTCAACATGGTAGCGTCTGGTTGATAGAGCGTTAAAGCGGTTGCTTCTGCACTGTATTGACGCACTAAACTCAAATCATCTAGAATCCAGAAAGACCGCCCCGAAGTACCGATAATCAAATCATCGTGACGGATTTTCATATCTAAAATAGGCGTGACTGGTAAGTTTAATTGGAAGGATTGCCAGTTTTGACCGCCATTTCTAGACCAGTACATCCCTGTTTCTGTTCCTGCAAATAGTAAATCTTTTTGGGTTTCATCTTCTCTGACTACTCTAGTGAATGCGCCCGTTGGAATACCATTATTGATGGCTTTCCACGTTTTGCCATAATTAGTAGATTTATATAAACCCGGTCGGTGGTCATTAAATTTATAGCGAGTCGTCGCAATATAGACAGTCGCTGGGTCGTGTGGAGAAACTTCAATTGAATTAACTAGACATTCTTCTAATCCTTTTGGGGTAACATTCGTCCAATTGGCCCCACCATCTTTCGTCAAATGAACTAAACCATCATCACTTGCTGTCCAGATGTACCCTTTTTCATGGGGTGACTCTAGCACATAACTAAGCGTTCCATAATTTTCTGCACCTACGGCTTCATTGGTATATGGTCCACCACCGTTGCCTTGCTTGTCGTCTTGATTTCTAGTCAAATCAGGTGAAACCTCCTCCCAACTTTTACCCATATCTCTGGTCCTCAATAAATATTGTGCACCATGATAAAAAGTACCAGGTTCGTGCTTAGACCAAATAATTGGCGCATTCCAATTGTATAAGTATTTCATGTTTCTAGCCTCTTCTCCCAAATATTGATTGGGTGCTGCCATGACTTTTGTCCCTGCTTTCGCTTCGGTGTCTAATAATTCAATCGTTCCTAAATAACTACCACCCATTACATAACGAGGGTTATCAGGGTCAAAGGCTAAGAAAGCAGATTCCCCTCCTGCTGACGCTTCCCAATTGCTTTGGGTAATGGCATAACCACCAACTGACCGGCTCGAAATTTTAACAGAAGTATTATCTTGTTGCCCACCATAAATATTATAGGGCACCATATTATCTACATTGACTCGATAAAATTGAGCTGTTGGCATATTGTCTTGCCTTGACCACGTTTTCCCTCGATTAAAACTAATCGCTGCTCCTCCGTCATTCGCGATACACAGATTTTTAGGATTATCCGGATTTATCCACAAGTCGTGATAATCTCCGTGAGTCCCCGTAATTCTTGACCATGTTTTACCTCCATCTATCGACCGCAATGCTGGCGCACTCAATACATACACCATATTTTCGTTTTCTGGGTCGGTAAATACTTCTATATAATACCATGCTCTTTGCGTCAAGCGATTGTCGCCACTTACTAAACTCCAACTTTCTCCTGCATTGTTAGACACAAACAAGCCACCTTTGTCTTTGTCCGTATCACTTTCTATCAAGGCATATACCTTATCTGAGTTTGCTGGTGATACTGAAATCGCCATTTTCCCCTTTTCTTCGGGCAAGCCTTTATGGATTTTTTTCCAAGTCGCTCCACTATCCACTGATTTATACAATCCACTTCCCGGACCTCCACTAATTACTTTCCAAGGCACTCTCTGGTGTTCCCACATCGCTGCATATAAAATATGCGGATGATTCATGTCCATTGATAATTCAACGGCTCCTGTGCCGTTATCAACAAAAAGTACATTGGTCCATGTTTTTCCACCATCAACAGTTTTATAAATGCCTCTCTCTTTCGATTTGCTATATAAAGCACCTTGGGCAGCGACATACGCTACATCAGGATTTTCTGGGTGAATTTCGATTCTAGAAATATGCTGTGTTTTTTCTAAACCAAGATGTGTCCAAGTTTTTCCAGCATCAATAGATTTATACACACCGTCTCCATGATGCGTCATTACGCCTCTTGGTGCATGTTCGCCCATTCCTACGTAAACTACATTGGGGTCACTTTCGGATACGGCAACTGCTCCTACTGAACCTGTTTTAAAAAATCCATCTGAAATATTATTCCAATGTTGGCCTGCATCTTCTGTTTTCCACATTCCTCCACCCGTTGTCCCCATATAATAGGTCATTGGGTCGCCTTTTACTCCCGATGCAGTCACTGACCGACCGCCACGGAAAGGTCCAATATTTCGGTATTTTAATAATTCTGAAAAATTATCTGCTTTAGATGGGGTGCTATTTGCTGTTTGCTGTGCGGTTGCTTGGAAATTGAACCATAAGAAGCATAGTATAAATACAATCTTTTTCATACTGGATGTTGTGTTTGTTTTTATTTTAAAAGGGGCGAATGATTTATTCCGTCCTTTATATTAGACCTCTAAGTAAGAACATTTTTGTGATTTTTTTATCAAGCGCTTTAAATAGTTTTATTCCAAAATCATAAATCACTAATTATCAATTAATTATAATCAATCAAGTAATCAGATTATTAATAAACAACTTAATTCAAAGTCATAATCCGTTGGCAAATAAAATCCGTTGGGCTTAAAAAAGTATTTTCCCAACGGATTTTATGTCCCAACGGATTATTATAATTTTTTAATCTGATGCAGTAATTCAACTTTATCTAATGGTATAAACACCTGTTCTATATCAAGCTTTGAAATTGATTAAATCAATAAAAAAATATTTTTTCAAAAAAGTGTGGGTACATCTTTTTACTTCCCAACACTCTTTAATGTAACGCATCAATAAATGCTAAACATTAATTAAAAAACTCTAAAAAATATTTATCATGAAAAATTTAATCAACTTAACATTCATTGCTTTATTTTCTTTTATGTGCTCTTTTACTGCTTCAGCTGATACGGGCTATTGCAATAATAATTATTACTACAAAACAGTCAAGCACGGAGAAACTTACCCAGTTGGAAAAGATGTGTACGTCAAAGTAAATGCCCAAAAACACCAAGACATTGCCTACATGGATTTATACTTAAACGGTTACAAAGTTAGACGAGAAATGCATGCACCTTACGAATGGGCACGACCACATACAGGTGGCGACAACTACCTCCGAAATTTAAAGGCTGGTACTTATAGATTGAAGTGTGTGGTAAAAACAAGATGTGGTGG
>CALJVJ010000248.1 GCA_937974625.1 uncultured Saprospiraceae bacterium | reverse complement strand
AAAATCATTGTCTAGTTCTCGTTGAGCATAAGTAGTTCTCATAAAGCGCTAAATTATTTATTTTTCCCTTTTTTTCAATGAACTTTTAACTTATTTTATTCTGTGGGGTATCATAAGAACTTCAAGTTCTGGAAGCTCTAAACCTTTTAGAATAAAGTCTATCGTATCTAACAAAAATAATTGCACTTTTAATTAGTAACAAGTAATATTGTATATCAATTAATAAGTATGACTAATCAATTAGAAATTCGACACTTTCAATATTTTTTGGCATTGGCGGAAACGCTACATTATCGAAAAGCGGCAGAACGGCTCTTCATTTCACAATCTGCTTTAAGTCAACAAATTGCCAGATTAGAAACTATTTTAGGACAAACCCTTTTTATTCGAACGAATAGGAAAGTGAATCTCAGTCGGGCGGGAGAATTATTCCAAAAAGAAGCGGCTTTAATTATCAATCAATTGCAACATTCGATGGAGCGTTGGCAATTAGGCATAAAAGGTGGTGAAGGTATTCTACGTATTGGTTTTGTAGGCTCGGCAATGCAGGTGTACTTACCACCTATTATAAAAAAATTTAGTGCGGCTTATCCCTTAATAAAATTTTACCTACATGATTTAAGTAATAAAGACCAATTAGCAGCTTTAGAAAAACGACAATTAGATATTGGTTTCATGCGGGCTAAAAATTTGCCTCGTACAATGGAAAGTATTTCGGTTTTTAAAGAAAATTTTTCACTTGTACTACCTGCCAAACATCCTATTACTAGTGAGAATTTTAAAGATATGAGCCAATTAGCGGAGGAATCTTATATCCTATTTCCCAACGAACGTAGCCAAATGTATTATCAGCAAATAATCAATCTTTGCGGAGATTATGGATTTAGTCCTCAATTGTCTCATCAATCTATTCACGGACCAACTATTTTTAAATTAGTGGAAAGTGGATTGGGAATTTCTATCGTTCCAAATTCCCTACGGGATGAGTATAATTATAACATTCGATTTATTGAATTGACAAATATCCCTCAGCAAACAGAGCTGTTTGCCGTCTGGAATAAAGTGAGTGGTAATACTGCCTTGCCTTATTTTTTGGAGGTGTTAAGTTAATAAGCCTTTTTCAATATTTTTAATAGATTCGAGTTTATTGCAGCGTTTTTCTAGATTTGGGGTATACTAATAGTTAAAGGAAGTAGTGATTGATGATTATGTGAAATTCATCTTCCCAATATTTTACAATAATATCCTGACTGTTATGACCATTAAAAACACCTTTTTTCTTTTATTATGTTTATTCCTAGGACTTTCTAACACTTTCCTAGAAACACCGCCTGCACCAAAAAATACTAAAGGAATTATTGATTTAGGCAATTTATTTAATTACGCCAACCAATATATTCCTGAAAAGGCGATTCTAAATAATAACGAGACAAATCCAATAACAGATTTAGGGGCAACATTAGGCAGAGTCCTATTTTATGATAAGAAACTATCCTTGAATGGAACAACTGCTTGTGCTAGTTGCCATCAACAAGAAAATGCCTTTGGAGATACTCGAAAAGTAAGTATTGGCTTTGATGGTAAGCCTACCGAACGGCATGCTATGCGACTCATCAATGTTGATTTTGCCGCCGACAATTTCCGTTTTTGGGATAAACGGACTACTAATTTGGAAGGCACCGTTACGCTCCCTTTTCAGAACGAAATTGAAATGGGGTTTAGTGGTACTAATGGGCAACCTACTATGGATTCGCTCCTTTCTAAAATGAAGACGATTCCTTATTACCCATCACTATTTAATGCAGTATTTGGGGATGAACAGATTACAGAAAAAAGAATGCAATTGGCATTGGCTCAATTTATCAGAAGTATTCTTTCTTATGATGCTAAATTTGACGAAGGATATGAACAAGTCGATAATGAACTCGTTCCTTTCCCCAATTTTACAGAAGAGGAAAATGAGGGGAAACGGTTGTTTTTTACTTTTCCACCTAGAAATGGACCTCAAACGGACCGTACAGGGGCATTTTGTGGCGTTTGCCATAAAGTTCCTAGCTTTTCGATTCTCCATTTATCGTTAAATAATGGAATAATTGGAGTCGCTGGAGATACATCGGCAGTGGACATTTCCGTTATTCGTTCCCCTTCGATAAGAGATTTGGTTAAAGCTGATGGTTCTTCTAATGGGCCTTTTATGCATGATGGAAGTTTGGATAGTTTAGCAGCGATTATTGACCATTATAATGACATTCCTGCGAATCCTGCTAATACTAATTTTAGTGGACTATTGTTTCCAAATGGCGCTAATGAGGTGAAATTGAACTTGACGGATGACCATAAAGCTGCTTTAGTTGCTTTCCTTAAAACGCTTTCTGGAAATGATGTCTACGTCAATGAAAAATGGGCCAACCCTTTTAATGAATCGGAAGATTTACAGGTTGTCTTGGAAGATGATTGTCCAACCATTCAATCTAGTTTGGCAGTGACGCTTTGTGCGGGAGACCAGTATAAAGGTTTGTCTCAAAGTGGTGTTTATACCAATATTTTTACGACTTCCTCTGGCTGTGACTCTATAGAAACTTTAACACTTGAAGTTTTACCATTAACCAACACCTCTTTAGAACAGACCATTTGTGCAGGTGAATCGTTCCTTGGTTATGCAGCTTCTGGGACTTTTGTAGATACTATTAATAACCCAACAGGATGTAAGGAAATTCGGACCTTAACCTTAGATGTTTTGCCTTTTAACACTGCTTTTTTAGAACAGACTATTTGCGCAGGTGAATCCTTTCTTGGTTATGCTACTACTGGAACTTTTGTAGATACCTTTGAGAACTTAGTAGGATGTGATACCCTAAGAACTTTGGCTTTGACTGTATTAGATGCAGCGGATGCTAGTTGTTTGCCTACTTCATTAATCGACCAACAATTTGCGCCAGGTGTTACCGCATTTCCTAATCCATTCAATGATGAAATTTACTTCCAAAATTTACCGATAGCCAATTATGAGTGGCGTATGACCAATACGATGGGAGCATTGATTGAGCAAGGACAAATATCACGAAAGACAGAAGCATTTATTAGACTATCAACTGCTACTCCTGGGGTATATTTTATACAATTAAGTCAAACTAATACGGCACAAGTTTATGTTTTTAAATTATTGAAACAATAGCAAAAGCAACGTTTATGAACAATAACTTTTAGCTTTTTTGGAGGTCTTGACTTAATTTTTTCGCTGTGCTACAATTACGTAAGTTGGAAAGGCATAGGCTGGTTTTTCAATCACTTCTTTGACTTCAAATTGATTAATGTCTAGGAAAATTTCCACCTCATTGAGGGTGAATGTCCTGATGATAGATTTATCTTCTCCTATTTTGACAAATTCTTTTTCGATTTTTTTATAGTAAGTGGCATCCCAATTCATATTCATCCCACCCTCCAAATTTAACGACCAATGGCTGGTTCTGGAATAGTCCACTCCTTTAAATGAGGCGTCGTGCGTAATGATTTTTCCATTGGCAATAGTCGGAATAAATTGATTGGCATCAATGAAATCAAAACATAAAATGCCTTTAGGTTTTAAATTGTTATGGATGCTTAAAAAGGTACTATTGACGGCTTCGTTTTGGAGTAGATAACTAATGGTTCGTCCTGTAATTAGGGCACTTTCGATAGGGGCGGGGAGTTGAAAACTTTGCATATCGCCTTCTAAAAATACACCATTTGGCACTTTCTCTTGGGCAATGGCAATCATTTCTTTACTATAATCTAAGCCAGTATAGTTAAATTGATTGGCTAAAAATCGATGAGCTAAATTTCCAGTACCGCTGCCAATTTCTAGGACTTCAGATTTGTGGTATTTTTTTAATAAGTCACTATATAAAATATACTCTTCTTCGTAGTTGATGAAGGTATGGTACATCGCTTCATATACGGCTGCTAAATCATTGTATAAATTTCCCATGAAGACAATCAGTTAACAAGTTTAATAATGAATAGAGGTCAGACTCGTTTGAATATTTCTAAAAGTAGTAAATTATTAAACAATAAATGACTTCTGCTAGTTCCACTTAAGAGTATGTCTAAGTATTTAGTTTATCTGAAAATAATTAAACTTACAGGAATAATCATAAACACATTTAATAAGAAAAGAGCCTCCAGAACCAAATGGTCTGAAAGCTCTTTGCTGTATATTTATCAGTTATAAAACCGATGCATTTAATCTATGTCAATTAGAACTGAACGTTTACAGTTAAATTGAAGATTGTACCCAACTGACTGAAGTGGTAACCATCATAAGTCATTTGAGAGTAACGCTGGTTAAACGTAATCAAGTTAGATTGATTTTGTAAATAATTTGCATCACCTAACATACCTTCAGGAGCAGAACCTCTGTCTGCTTTGAAAGACCATTCTGGTAATACATTTAATAAGTTATTGATATTTAATGCTACCGTTGTTTTGTCTGTTAACTTATAAGATACCGCTAAATCAGTTACAATCTTAGTTTCAAACTCTGTGTATAAACCAGCATCCAAACCTTGTTGTCTGAAAGTAGTTGGTCCAAAAACAGTATTGTTCAAAGATGCACCAAATTTACCAGCTTTATAATCTAATCCTAAAATCATCTTGAATTTTGGACGAGAAGAAAAGAATAATGCTTCTTGTGTTGCATTAGATACACTTTGACCTGCTGCTGCTACAATTGCTGGGTTCTTAACTTCACCATCTCTTTCGTTCGTTAAAGTATAGTTACCAGAAAGGTTGATACCTAAAGTACCAGAACCTACTGCTACACCTCTATATGCTGCAACGAAATCAATACCTGATGTTTTTGTGTCCAATGCGTTCACGAAGAAACTTAAATCAGATAAGTTGTTTTCGTTCAAAACATTATCCAAAGTAGTGTTTCCACCTGTACCACCAACTTCTGAACTTAAGATAATTCTATCTTCAACAGCAATGTTGTAGTAATCTAATGTGAAACTTAAGTTATAGTTTGGCTTATATCCTAAACCAACCGTAACGTTCGTTGACTTCTCTGCTTCCAAAGATGGTAAACCTAATAAACGTGCCTCTCTAGATACGTTATTAATCAAACCACCAACTTGGATACCTTGTCCAGGTACGAAGCTATACTGTGCTTTTTGTGTATAAATTTGGTGTAATAAAGGTGCTCTGAAACCAGTTGAAACAGAACCTCTAATCGTCAATGCATCACTAGCCTTGTAACGAGAACTTACTTTCCAAACTGCAGCAGAACCAAAATCTGAATAGTTCTCTAAACGTACTGTACCATTGATTAAGAAATTATCAGATAAATCTAATGCTAAATCAAAGTATCCACCGAAGTTGTAACGGTTGAATTTACCAGCGTTTCTTGGGTCCGTTCCAGAGAATGAATCTGGTCCACCATCTTCATAAGCTGCTTCAGAACCTTCAATTACTGTGAATGTTTCACTTCTAAACTCAGAACCAAAACCAATTCCTACTTTATCAGACATTCTTCTAGTAATATCAATATTTCCTACTGTATGAGTGAATCTAGTACCTCCTACATCAAAAATCAACGGACTATTTTCTTTATATTTATTAGTTCCATCAGCATTCAATGTACCATTACGGTTGTGAGAGTTACTTACGATATAAGTTTGTTCATTGCCACCTACAGTTAAACTTACATCAGAAATCCATCCGTTCTTGTTATTTCTGAAACCAATAGTTCCGTTATAATCAGATAAGTTACCATCAAAAGTTGGCACATATCCTACGTATTCGCCATTAGGTCCGTTTGGAAAGAAATCGGCTAAGTAAGGGAAAGCCTCTTCAGTTCTCCAATAAGGCGTTCTGTAGTTAGCAAAACTGTTTACTTTCTTGTATACGTATGCTGCGTTACCATAAACTTCTGAGTTTTCAGAAATCTGAGTACCCATGTTTACAGAAAATTTAGCAGCGGTCGTTTCAGGAGAACCGTTGATGTTTCCTGCATCTGGACGTGTATTCAAAAACGCTTGTACTTCAGATAAAGGCGCACCAAAGTCACCTGCTTCTCCTTCTGCACTTACAGTTCCTGGACGGTTAGCTTGCTCTCTTTTAGATAAATCAATGGTGTAATTGATAAATCCGTTTTTGCCTAACTTAGAACCGTTATTTAAAGCGATACCATAAGTTTCACCATCACCTTCAGCAGTTAAGCCACCAGTGAAAGTAACGCTACCATTTTGAGCATCTTTCTTTAAAATAATGTTCATTACACCCGCAATCGCATCAGAACCATACTGAGCAGATGCTCCATCTCTTAAGATTTCTACTCTTTCGATAGAACCTTGAGGAATTGCAGAAATATCCGCACCAGTTTCTCCACGTCCTGGAGAAGTCTGCGTGTATAATAATGCACTTGTATTCTTACGCTTACCATTAATCAAAATCAAAGTACGAGAAGGTCCCATATTTCTGATTTCAAAAGGGTCTAATAAAGAAGTCGCATCGTTTACTGGTGTGTTTACCGAGTTAAAAGATGGAATCTTGTAAGTTAATGCCTTATCAAAAGAATTTTGTCCCGTTGCGATTAAGTCTGCTGCACCTACTACATCAATTGGAAGTGGTGTATCAGTTGAAGACCTAGGTGCTGTACGAGAACCTGTTACAACAACGTCTCCTAAACTAACTCCTTCTGTTAATTCAATGTCCATTGTCTTGCTTTCTCCCGTTCCTAAAGTAACGTTGAAAGTTTGAGTGGTGTAACCAGTATAAGTTACTTCAATAAGATAAGTACCTGAAGCTAAATCTAAGCTGTAGTTACCATCTAAATCAGTAATTGTTCCTGTACTCGTTCCTGCTACTAAAATGTTAGCACCAATAACTGGTTCGCCTTCGCTGGCAACTTTACCAGATACATTTTGTGCATTTAATGCAAGTGGCAGTGCAAAAAATAGCACTAATAATAATGTTGAAAATCGTTTCATCTAAAACTTTTTTGTTAATAAAGATTGTTTAAAAAATTGCATATAACAATTCCCTAGTGAGTTTAGAGTTGTTATATTAAATAGTGCGGTTGAAAGTGTGAAATATTCTAATACGTCTTGATTAGCGGTATTAAATATCAAACTAAAAACAGCAATTTCTTAGGGCTATCAATGACATTTCATCAATAGCTAGATTTATTTCTTTTGAATATGCTCGGTTAGAAGGAAGGATTTTTTTGTTGGATATTTGGAAAAACAGTAGGAACGCAAAAATAGCAAATAAACTCATATTAAATAAATTTAAAGCTATTTTGTCTAGACTATTTTCTAACGTACACTTCTGTTTAACCGCTGCTTATACATGTTTACTTATAATAATTTATTTTTTTTTATTTTTAAAATGTAATACTTACGCTACTAAAAAAACGAGTACCATCTATCCCAAATTGAGTCGTTTGCCACGGATATTTGAATCTCCCAACAAAATCTAGATTTTGGTCTGGAGACACGCCGTTATATGCTTGTGAGAAACTATCTGGATATACATTAAAGATGTTATTTGCTCCTAGAACTATTTTTATTTTATCTGTTGCTAGATAGGAAAAACCCAAGTCCGTCAAGAGCTTACCTCTATAGGTGGCATCATATGCTGCTTCTGTAGCGTGCCTGTGGGTGACTGCTCCGTAATAAAATAAAGATAGAGTCGTTGAAAAATTCTTAAGGGTATAAGTACTGGTCGTAATTACTTTTTGTCTGGGTCTCCAACTTTCTATTCTAGAAATATCTTCTCTTGACAATATGTTATTCTTTAAATTATTTACTTCTATGAAATTTGGTAGTTTGATTTCGTCTACAGAGGTTCGATTAAAGTTAGCAGCTATGCTTCCTTTTAAATTCCCATTCCCAATTCGGGTGTCTTCAAAACTTAGGACTAAATCGACTCCTTTGGTTGTGGTATTCACCGCATTTAAAAAGAAACCTGCGGAGCCTGTATTTATATCATTCAGAAATTGGTCAATTGGCGAATTCCCGGCTTTCGTTTTGCCGACCTGTCCAGATAATACAATCCTGTCCTTTACTTTTATGTGGTAAATATCCGCTGCAAAGCCAATTTTTTTATTCAGATTATAAGTAAAACCTCCTCCAAGATTAAAAGAAGTTTCTGGTTTTAATTTTGGAATTTCTAAAGTCTGAAGTGCTGGGTCTAGATTATTGAAAATTCTATTTTGGACGATTCCGTTTGGTGTGATAGTAGTGGTGGTGGCAGTATAATAAATTTGATGTAAAGCTGGTGCTCTAAAACCATCACTTATCGACCCTCTAATATTTAATTTATTGGCTATCGCTTTGTATCTCCCATTAAGCTTCCAGCTAGTATTATCTCCAAAATCACTATAGTGTTCAAATCTTAAGGCACCTCCGATTAATAGCTTTTTGGTTAAATCGGCATTTATTTCCGTATATATACCTAGATTATTACGATTATTACTAGCTGCATTTTCTGGTTTAAATCCACTAAAAGATTCTGAACCAATTCTATCTAAAACATCGGGAGAACCATCGGCGTAAGATGCAAATTCTCCTGCCTTTGTTTTAAAATTTTCCGTTCTTTGTTCTACTCCTAATGCAATGGTTAGTCCTTCTATTTTTGTAGGCGTAAAAGTTCTAATGGCATCTATATTATTGACCAAATGGCTAAAACTATGCGTTCCATTATAAAAGTCTTTTGGACTATCTGCACCTAAAGATTGGTTGAAGGAGTTAATGGTGTAATATTCAATCTTATTTCTTCCACCTGTCGTACTTATGTCAATATCCCAATCTCGGAAAGTTGTTTTCATTCCAATGGCCAATGTATTATCTAC
>CALJVJ010000247.1 GCA_937974625.1 uncultured Saprospiraceae bacterium | reverse complement strand
ATTGGCATAAATAATTTTACCTGATAGTGCAGTCCCTAGTCCAGCCGCAACGCCCCAATTATCTTTAATATTCCAAGCAATTTCAGGAGAGAAACTAAAATACTCCGCGTTATTGGCAAAAATACTAGTATTACTAGATTCCGCAGCAGATAAGCCATTTTTAAAGGATTTCACGCCAATAAATCGAGCAATAGCAGTTAGTTTATTATCAAATAGATTAACGCCTGCCTCAAAGCCATATCTAAATTCATCTGAAAATCCATTCGTTCGATTATTAAATCCTACGTAAACATTCGCATACCCATTCGTACTTCCTAAAGGAAATCCGGAACCTGCATCTACTTGAATCAATTGATTAAATTCTCCATCACCAGTTTGTAAATTACCCTGCGAGCCACCCGAATCATTTCCAATAGGTAAACCTAAAGTAAGCGTCGCAGCAATCGCAATTCCTTTGCCTTTAGTCAAACCATATTTTAAGCTAATATCTGTATCACCAATACCATTAATAGCTTCTCCTTCCGTCAATACATTACCTCTGGTACCAGAAATCTCATTATTAAAATAAGACCGACTAAATAATGGAGAATAGATGATAGCCGTCAATCGATTTGTAAGACCATATTCTGCATAAACCGTGGTATTAAACAATCCATTTGTTAAGTTAGGGTCAATTCGACCTTGGTCAGTATAATGTTGATTGGCTATCAACCACCATTCTGAAATTTTGACGTAACCTTTGCCTTTTGCTTGAGGCCAACCACCACCTGCTTGCAAGGAAATAGAAAAGCAGAAAAGAGATAAGGTTAATAGTATATTTTTCATGATATTTTTAGTTTTTCAGTTTTTAATAAAATTAGCTTATTCAATCTCTCCATCTCCCACTT
The DNA here is from genome assembly GCA_937974625.1 of uncultured Saprospiraceae bacterium. GTDB lineage: Bacteria > Bacteroidota > Bacteroidia > Chitinophagales > Saprospiraceae > JAFMDF01. Next base: position 11,798 of record CALJVJ010000247.1, on the reverse strand, counting down.
TCACTCTAAAAGGTTTACAGAAATACAAAATATAATCATAGTCCATTAACCCAACATTTTCTAATTCGTAAGTATGTGCCCCATTAAAGATTTCTACTTCGCCAATTTCAAGAGCATCATTAATAGAGTTAGGGTTGTTTGTCAAGTAAACATATAAACCAGGCAATGCACTAGAAGCTTTATAATTATCCGCGATTTCTATTACTAATTTCTCATCGACTACACTAATCGTAAAATCTCCTTCTAAATCATAGAAAGTAGTTGTCTGTATTACTCCCGAACGACTAGTCGGTAATTCTATTTCTACTGTAACCATACTTACTTCAACATCCATCTCTTGTTTTAAAATAGCACCATCTTCCAGAGTTACCTCAGCAGAAATCGTAACCACACCTTGGGCTACTGCTGTCGCCAATCCATCTTGGTCAATAGACAAAATAGTTTCATCGGAGCTTCGCCAAGCAACTTTTCCTTCCTCTGTTTCACCAATATTATTGGTAAATCGCGCTACAAATTGAAAAGTTTCGCCTGCAGCAATCGAAGCGGCTTGAGCAGTAATTCTTAAAGTTTCATCTACCCTATCCATAATGATATCATCTCCAATACAGGCACTAAATAAGAGGGTACACAAGGCTATATAAATAGTATTCTTCATTATAAAATTTTTATTTAATAACAGTTGGGTGAATTTACAGATACAAATTTATGGAAGAAAAAAGAAGAGGGCATCACAAAAAAATCACAGAATTATCTTATGGTTCTAACTAGGAGATAGAACATTATTTACCTGTAGCTTAAACTTAGAAATGAAAAGTAAGTAAAAAATACTTTGGTGAGTAATAAAAAAGATATAGGGATTTCTTAGAAAAATAAGATAGCAGCAATTTGAGCCTTCTTGACCCACAAAATATTTTATAAGAAAATCCTTATAAAAAAAGTAAGCTATATAATTGAATAGAAAGGGTTTTATAGAAATTAATAAGCTATATCATTTTTCACTTGAATAGGAACAACTTTGGCGCCATGCTTCCCAGCCAAAAAACGACGAATAATCTTTGCGGTTTCAGCATTTCCTTGCACAGGTTTTATCACATCCCGTAAAGAGCGTTCTCCTGTCATATCTTCAATTTCGATATATCCATACCCTGAATAATGTCCTTCTTCTACTAACACAACTGCTTTTTCGGTTTCCGTTCTTCCTGTATCAATAACGAAAAAATCCTCTTCAAAAACAGTTAACAGATACTCAATAGCTTCTTCTACTCTTTCATTATAGTCCGAGGGTGTTTCTTTGCCTAGACAAGAACCATGACATTTTTTTACATGATAATTAAAACATGGTTGATTACCTGCTTCTATATTACAATGAAAGGCACATAACTCAAATTGATTTAATGCTCTGGCTAAATAGCCTTTAGCACTCCCAATTTTAGGATATTCTGCTACTACATTCATCGCCTGCCTCATTTTGGTCGTAGGTTTGGCAACATCCAAACAGATATATCCTTCCTCGTTTGTAAATTGATGAATGACATAAGGAAAATCTCTCAATCGCTGTGCACGATTAATCGGAGGACGAAGTCGTTTAATTTCTACAGATTCGTAAAGTAGTGCCACTAACTCGCTGCCTGTAATTTCGTAAGATATATCATCTACGTACTTTTGCAATTTGCTAGCCTTAGTAGTCGTTTTTGCAAAATGCTCCATCACTCGCTTCTTGATATTGATACTTTTTCCTACATATACTACATTTCCATTAACATCATAAAAATAATAAACGCCCGTTACTTCAGGTAGCTCATGTAATTGTTCTAAAGTGATGTTTTTAGGAAGCCTTGACTCTTTGACCCCTAGATTAATCAAATCAGTCATCTTCTTAGTACTCTCTTCTTTATTTAAGATTTTTTCAAAAAGAATGGTTGTTGCTTCCACATCTCCCATCGCTCTATGTCGATTTCGAAAAGGAATCTTGAAATGCTTAATAAGATTATCCAAACTGTAGGAACGTAAACCTGGAAAAGTATTTCTAGTCAATCTGACGGTACATAATTGGCGCCGACTATAAGTATAACCTAATCGCTTAAATTCTTCTCGGATAAACCCGTAATCAAAACGAACATTATGTGCTACGAAAACAGCCTTTTCGGTCATCTCCACCACCTTCTTAGCCACTTCATAAAACTTTGGTGCATCTTCCACCATTCCTTGCGTAATACCCGTTAGACGAGTGATACCAAAGGGAATAATCGTTTCAGGGTTAATAAGTGTTTCATAAGAATCTATCACTTTTTCGCCATCATGCAAAGCTATCGCAATCTCAGTAATTCTATCTCGAGAAGCGCGCCCACCCGTAGTTTCTATATCGACAATGGCATACAATTTTGACATGAATAAGGTCTGGTTATCTAAAAGTCCAAAAGATACAAAGATAAACAAAAAAGTTCACAGAAATAAAAAAAGCTATTTTTTGTTTAAAAAAAGGCAATTAATTTTCTCTCAAATGCATTTATATTAAAAAAAAATATATTAAATCACTACTTCTGCTAGAATACGCCAATTTTATCAATTGCTGAATACCAATAAGGCGTAAGTGGAATAGTATTTTTACAAATAAAACAAACACCTACCAACAGGAGCAATGAATTCAACTTCATTGCTCCAATTTTAATCTTCATTTATTTAATAATACAAAATGATTACCAAAACGGATTTACACAAAGGACTATTATCTTTATTACTATTCCTCTTATTTCTCCGTCCGTCCTATAGCCAGTTAGACAGCAAACGCGCTCATTTAGAAGTGCGAGCAGGGATAACTACAGGAAGTCCCATCGTGGTTAAAAACATTCCTTCTGACGCTACGGGAAAACCAGGTATTGGATTAAATGCAGGACTAGAATACACCTATATTTTCCATCCAAGATGGTCTATGACCATTGGTGCAGCATACGCTAAAAAAGGAAGTAGTTTTACCTCACCTGTCAGCGGAAAGTATGATGCAACTAGAGGGGTATTTGGAGAGCGATTCCCTTTTCCTTTAAGGGTGAAATACACAGGAACCGTAGCTGCTGGATTCGATATGACTTATTTGGATTTTCCAGTCTTGATCAATATCCATTTAAAAAAGTGGTGGATTGGTGTAGGCTATCAATATTCCAAAATGTTAGAGGGGACGCTAGACGGCTCCGTAGATGTCAAGGCCTTGCTATTAAGCTTTAACGACCAAGCCTTTGATGAGTCAGCTAATATGAAAGATTACGACCACGCAGGTATTTTAAAAATAGGTCGACAATTAAATAAACGAATAAGTTTCGCTATAGACTTTACCGTCAGTGCACAGCAATTATTAATTGAAACAGAAGAAGGGTTTAGTAATCCTAGAAATCTCTTTATTAATGCATTAGTAGGTTATAGATTATTTTAAAGGAGTAGCTCAAGTATTAAAACATTGTTAATTTTAAGCATTTCTATTAAAATCAAAGGATATTGCAGTGACTTGATAAAAAATCAAGGTCAAATAGATGTCTAAAAATTAATAAAATATTCACTACTTATGAAATTCGTAAAATCTATCCTCCTATTGAGTTTTTCTTTATTTCTGACAACAGCTTTTGCCCAGACTAAAACAGTTCCTGAGGTTACGCTTAAGACCTTAAAAGGAGAATCAAAAAACATACAGGACTTTGCCAAAGACGGAAAAATAACAGTAATAAGTTTTTGGGCTACTTGGTGTGCTCCGTGTAAAAAAGAATTAGATGCAATTGCAGAAGTATATGGAGATTGGCAAGAAGATTATGATATGGAGTTAGTAGCAGTATCTATAGATACTAGACGGGCCATAGCTACAGTACCGGGCATGGTTTCATCCAAAGGATGGGAATATACTATACTAACTGGAAAAGCTACAGAGCTGCAAACCGCTTTTAACTTTCAAACAATTCCACAGACTTTTTTATTGGACCAGAAAGGAAATATTGTTTATCACCACAATGGCTATGTACCAGGTGATGAGTATGAACTAGAAGATAAAATTAAAGCACTGGCGGGGAAATAATCGTTAGTGATTAGTTGTAAATGGTAAATGCTTTACGCGGTTTACCATTTACAACACATCATTGCTCCCTTAATTCAATCTTATCTCGTCATCATTTCCATCATAGAATTTATACTGATTGATATGGAAATCATTATCCGTGACCACTTTAATCCATTTATAATATTTCTTGTACCATTTCACTTGAAAGCTGCTAAATAATCCTTTCTTCAAATAAGAAGAAACATAAGGATGTACCTTCAAAAGAATTTTAGATTTTGGCCTAGATTGGATGATAAATTCTAAATCTCGCTCTATATCATCCGTTAATAAGATAGTCGCATTTACTTTCCCAGAGCCTTCGCAAACAGAACAAACTTCTGCCGTATTAATTTTCACTTCAGGCCGAACTCTTTGACGAGTAATTTGCATCAAGCCAAATTTACTCAATGGTAAAATCGTATGCTGAGCCCTATCCTTTTTCATCGCATCTCGAACAGCTTTAAGTAATAGTTTACGATGTTCTGCATTTCGCATATCGATAAAATCCACAATAATTATACCCCCGATATCTCGAAGACGTAGTTGTCGTGCGATTTCTTCAGCAGCTTCCATATTGACTCTTAAAACTGCTTCCTCTTGGTTGGAGCTTGGTGTTTTTGGACCACTGTTTACATCGACTACGTGCATTGCCTCGGTATGCTCAATCACCAAATAAGCACCACTAGTCATAGTAGCAGTCTTACCAAAAGATGATTTGATTTGTCGAGAAATGCCATAAGTATCAAAAATAGATTTATTCGATTTATGGTAATTGACTATTTTAACAGCATCAGGCGCAATAGATTTTAAGAAATGTCTAATATTCTCGTATAACTCTTTATCATTAACAACAATTCGGTTAAAAGAGTCATTCAATACATCTCTTAAAATACTAGACGCTTTATCCAGTTCACTTAAAAGTTTTACAGGGGCCGTATTCTTTTGCATTTGAGCATAAATATCTTCCCATTTACCAACCATCAAGCGCAATTCTTCATGTAAATCTGCCACCTTTTTTCCTTCGGCAGCTGTACGAATGATTAAGCCAAAATTTTTGGGCTTAATACTTTCCGCTAACAGTTGTAGCCTTTTCCGTTCATCTGAATTCCCTAATTTTTTAGAGACCGCAACAACATTAGAAAAGGGAGTTAAGACCAAATATCTTCCAGGAATAGTAATTTCACAACTTAATCGAGGACCTTTAGTAGAAATAGGTTCTTTTAAAACTTGTACCAAAAGGGGCTGTCGCTTTTTCAAAACTTGGTCTACTTTACCCGTTTTAATAATTTCTGGTTCAAATTTAAAATTCTCTAGTAAAGGAGTAGAAATACCACCGTCAACAACGCCGTCTGTATACTTAATCAACGAACGCAATTTTGGTCCAAGGTCCGTGTAATGAAGGAAAGCATCTTTCTTATGACCAATATCAACAAATGCCGCATTTAATCCGGGCATTAGTTTTCTAACCTTGCCGATAAAAATATCGCCAACGGTAAAGTTATTATTGGTCTTTTGAAAATGTAATTCTACTAGTTTAGAATTTTCCAATAACGCAATTTCTACTTCCGAAGGAGTAGAATTAATAATAAGTTCTTTTTCCACAATAATAGGTAAGTTTGTAGCTATACCTGATTTATAAAGTAATTCAGTCTGGCGATTATTTTGTTTTTTGTTCAACAGTTTTTTAGTACATAATCAAGATTGTCAACGGACAATAGAGCTGATTTCATTTGGATTACTGTTACAGCATGAAAAGCCAAGCAAATCACTTTAGAGAAGTAGATTTAAGGAAAAACTTAGAAGAGCAAAATGTGCTAAGAACAGGAGTTAAGTAGTAGGTAGTATATATTGGTTCAAAGGTTTTCGAAAGATCCTTCTAACTTTAATTATTAAGTTACTTTGAATTTGAAAAAACAGTCCTATCAAAGTTACATCTATAGTAATTTATCTTATCATGTATCAGCCTTTTTCAAGGATAATGGTATGATTTACCAAGAAAAGTAGTTAATTAACAATAAGGAAATAGTATTTAATCCTTAGTATATGCCAACTAAAATCTACTGGAGTTAGTAATATTTCTATTCACATCAATTATTATTTACTACTCCTAGTTCTTTTACCCAAGTTTTTCTGACCAGTAATAAAAATAGAATCCATGGTTTTCGATAAAAAATCGAAGACCATGAATTTATTTTAGATTACTCAATAAACCTACTGATACCAAGTAAGATGGTTTATATTTTATCGGTTCTTCTTTTTGTGTCTATTCTTGCGAAGACGCTTTTTACGTTTATGAGTCGCAATTTTATGTCTCTTTCTCTTTTTACCACAAGGCATGTTAAAAATGTTTTATATAAGTTTAGTAATTAATTTTCTTTGAAAAGAATACAAATAAGCTTATTGACTTGTTCATTATTCTTTACATTTATTCAGATAAAAATCTGTTTTTTCTTGATTGCCCATTTCTCCATACGCCTGAGCAAGTAAGCAATTAGCATTTCTATTAGCGGGGTCAAGTTCAACAACTCTACCCAATCGTTCAATCGCTTTATCGTATTGACGAGTTTGTATGGCTAGTCTCCCTAAATTCGTTAGAACTAACGGATTATCAGGATTTTCTTTATTTAAATCGATGAGCATTAAAATGCCCTTCATTGGATTATCGGGTAATGGATATTCTACATAGCACAAAGCCAAATTAACTTTCGATTGGATAGCATCTGGCGCTAAAGAAATAGCGTTTTCAAAGGCTGCAGTAGCCCTAGAGCGTGCATAATCCTTTACTTTTTGCGGCGAACCATTTTTGAAAGCTGCGGCATAAGTTGTTCCCACAATAGACCATGCATCAACCGTATTTTCTGTTTCTGCTACTTTTTCTGCATAAAAGCCTGCAATATGTGGTTGCTTATATTCAAACCACTTTCCAGACAATCTTTTCAACAATTCTAACTTATTAGACTCATTCTCACTCCCTTCTACTTCTTTTTCTAAAGTAATAAGGTAAGATTTTTGGTCCGCAGTCAGTTCATTCTGCACATTTCGGATTAAGCTATTTATATCCGTTATTTCAGAGGCCACCACTCGCTTGCTTTCAATACCAGCAGTACTTTTTGGTTTAGTACTAAAACCAAAATAAAGTAAACAAAATAAAACTAAACCTATAGATAATACAATTGATTGTAATTTAGACATAGAAGTTTTAATGAATTTACTTAAAGCCAAAAATGCGAGTGCAAAAGTACGAAAGTTTTATATTAATTACAGGGAAACCTAGATAGTAATTAATAAAAAGATGTGAGGTGAGTAAGAATACCGAAAAGAATTGATAAGTATTCCAACAAAAGAGTTAGAATACTTATCAAAATCTAATTGAAGAGGGGCATAAAAGCAAAGTTCCCCAAAAGGGTTAAATACTTTTATTATCAAAGAATATTAACATTTGCTATGCTAAGCGCAATAACGCTACATTAGCGATAGAAAAATAAAATTACTAAGCGCCTTCATCTTCAGGCAAAGCCGTCACATTTCCTTTCACTTGCTCTACAAAAATCTTTGCAGGTTTGAAGGAAGGAATAAAATGCTCAGGTATTTCAATGGCAATGTTTTTCTTGATATGGCGTCCAATTTTCTTAGCTCGTTTCTTTACAACAAAAGAACCAAAGCCTCGAATATAAACATTTTCACCCTCGGTTAAGGTATCCTTGACTTCCTTGAAAAAGGATTCCAATGTAACCAATACATCGACCTTTGCGATGCCTGTCTTCTCTGAAATTGCTGTTACTAAATCAGCTTTTCTCATATTAAGGACTGGTTTATAATAAGTTATGAATATTATTTATTTAACTGAACAGGCGGCAAATTTCGTTTTTTTTTTCAATAATTGAAAGATTTTCCAATATTATTTTGCCCAAACGCTGTAATTAAAGGGATTATCGATGTATTTTTTATGATTTGATAATCAGTTAATTACGTTTTTTACTATAAAAGTGCGTTTTGTATCTAGATATCAAAAATATACAAGATATTATACTTAGTACTATTATAGAATGTGTTGTATTACGGAAGCAATCATCGACAGGTTACCTTTTAATGCCTTGCTTTAGTTACCTTTGCAAAAAAAGTAGCTGATTTTTGATAAAAATTCCTCAAATTTGCCTCAGAATGACGTTTAATTATTGACAAAAAATATTTAAGGAACGTTGAAAAAATAGATTTATCTTTTTTCAATTGATGATTTTTTGTTATTTATAAATCAAACCACCTTGCAATCCATGCTACAATTAATAGTAAAAGAGATTGCTTAAAAAAAAATCTATGGTATTATCAATGACCGGCTTTGGAAGAGCAGAAGCTAGCTACAGTAACAAGGAAATTTTAATAGAGATTCGTTCCCTAAACAGCAAGTTCACTGATATACGCCTAAAGATACCCCAAAACTACAAGGAAAAGGAAGTCCAAATTCGAAAGTTAGTGTCGGATAATGTCGAAAGAGGAAAAATTGAGATAAGCATGGAAATAAGGTCACCAGAAGGGGATGAAGATTTCAGTTTAAACGTACCTTTATTTAAACGTTACTTTAATGAATTAAGCAATTTATCAAAAGAATTAGATATTAATAATGAAGGTTTAATTCCAGCAATATTAAGATTGCCCAATGTAGTCGGTTCCGATGTAGGAACTATAGAGGCAGAAGAATGGTTACAAGCAAAGAGTGCTATTTTGAATGCAGTGAAAGCATTTAATAGCTTCCGTTTGGATGAAGGAAAAGCAATGGAAACCGATTTACGGTTACGCGTAAATAATATTCAAACCTATTTAGATGAAATTCCTCCTTTTGAAGCAGAAAGGGTGGTTAAGTTACGAGAGCGATTGATGAAAAATTTAGAAGAAAACTTCAGTAAAGAAAAAGTGGACCAAAATAGGTTTGAGCAAGAAGTTATTTATTACCTAGAAAAAATGGACATTACAGAGGAGAAAGTACGATTAGGTCAACACTGCAAGTACTTTATAGAACAAATAGATGCTAAAGATGCTCAAAAAGGCAGAAAATTAAGCTTCATTAGTCAAGAAATAGGTAGAGAAATTAATACATTGGGGGCGAAAGCTTATTCTTCGGATATTCAAAGATTAGTTGTAATGATGAAGGATGATTTAGAAAAGATTAAAGAACAAGTGGCAAATGCTGTTTAATAATAGATTACGGGTTTTGAGTTTTGCTCCAACCCGAAATCAAAAACACGAAACTAGAAACAATTATGAAGAAGATGTTAATCGTCACTGCCCCGTCAGGAGCAGGTAAAACCACGATTGTAAGACATTTATTAAAAACTTTCGAAAATTTATCTTTTTCGGTATCGGCAACCACTCGCCCACCAAGAAAAGGAGAAGTTGATAAAAAAGACTATTACTTTCTAACCTTAAGAAAATTTAATAATAGAATCAAAAAAGACGCTTTTGCGGAATGGGAAGAAGTATATCCAGGAAAATTCTATGGAACGCTAAAAAGTGAAATAGAAAAAAAGTGGCGAAAGAAAAAAAATGTCGTTTTTGATATTGAGGTAAAAGGAGCAACAAATTTGAAAAAATTATATGGTGATAGGGCCTTAGCCATCTTCATCAAACCACCTTCTTTGGAAGAACTCATTCGACGCTTAGAAAATAGAGCTACAGAAAATAAAAAGACCTTAGCAGAAAGAATCGCTCGCGCCAAAGAAGAGCTGACCTACGAAAATAACTTTGATAAAGTCTTAATAAATGACCAATTATCCGTGGCTTTAAAAGAAGCAGAGCAAATGGTCATTGATTTTATGGATTTAGAAGAACCCAAAACCAAAAAAGAAAACAAGAAACGAAAGAAAAATGGAGTTGTGTAAAAGTCCCATAATCACAAAAATGATGATTACACAACTACATCTAAATCCAAAATTCAAAATTTTATTGCAGTGAAACAAACACAGATAACACAAGGGATAGAAATAAGCATCAAGCCAGTCTATCAAGAACAGTATTCTAATCCACAAAAAGAAAAGTATGTTTTTGCCTATTATGTCACGATTAGAAACATGGGCGAAGAAGCAGTACAATTATTAGGCAGGCATTGGTTTATTTATGATTCCGGCAATCAACTACGAGAGGTAAAAGGAGAAGGAGTCATTGGACAAACACCTGTAATCCGTCCGGGAGAACAATTCAAATATAATTCTTGGACAGAGATGCAAACCACTATAGGCAAAATGTACGGCTATTATACCATGCAACGAATTACAGATGGGGTAATGATAGACGCTGAAATTCCTGAATTCCATTTAATAGCACCATTTATTCAGAATTAGACAATGATTAGTGAATAGAATGGAATGGCTCAATATTCGGGAACTCCGATGACTCGTATAATGTTTTCTAGATAGACCATTCAAAATTTATTCATCACTCATTCAAAATTAAGCTTATCAAAAAAGGAATTGTCACTAAATCGACCGGCAGCTGGTATCTTGTAAGAACCAAAGAAGGAAAAATTATCAATTGTAGAATAAGAGGTAAATTTAAGCTCAATAACTTTCAATTGACCAATCCTGTTGCAGTAGGAGATAAAGTAGAACTGATTATAGAAAAAGAGGAAGGAACGGGTTTGATAAAAAAGATTTTGCCTCGCCAAAATTATGTCGTTCGACAATCTCCCAGACAAAAGCGCAACCTACATCTTTTAGCCAGCAATATTGACCAAGCGATTATTTACATGACAATCGTTCAGCCAATGCTAAAACAGGGCTTTATAGACCGTTTTCTCTTAATGACGGAACCTCATAATATTCCCACCATCATTGTTTTCAACAAAGCGGATGTCTACGAAGAAAAAGACTTAGCTACCTACGAGACGCTGAAAGGAATCTATACAGAGATTGGCTATAAGACCATTTTAACTTCTTCTGTCACAGGACAAGGTATAGAGGAGTTAAAAGCAGCCTTAAAGGACAAAACAACTTTAATCAGTGGTCAATCAGGCGTCGGAAAATCTACCTCTGTCAATGCGCTGCAACCGCAGCTTGATATACAAACACTAGAAATTTCTGAATACACTGGAAAAGGACAGCATACCACTACTTTTGCAGAAATGCATGAGCTAGATTTTGGCGGCTATGTCATTGACACACCAGGCATTAAAATGCTCTCTTTCAACAACTTAGAACCGCAAGACGTAGCTCATAATTTCAGGGAGTTATTTCTCTATTCGGAAGATTGCAAATATAATAATTGTACGCACCGAAACGAGCCTAAATGTGCCGTCAAAAATGCCATTGAAGAAGGCTGGATTAGCGAATTGCGCTATAGAAATTACTTGTTGATTTTAGGAGAAGTAGAAGACCAGAATTACTGGGAACGGCATCGAGATATGTGATTTCTATTTTAGCTCTGCTATTTTTTCTTTTAGCCAGCCCAAATTAATAACACCTTGAGTTTCTTCGATTTCTGTATTCAATTTTTCTATAGCTTTTTTATCGCCTGGCATTAACTTAGTTAGTTTCTTAGTAAACTTTATTAGGTTTAAATAACGACGTTTTCGTTCTTGTGATACTTTTTTATTTCGATTTAAATAGACCCGAAAGCTTTCAAATAATGAATACAAAGGTTCTATCTCATCGGTCTCATAATAAACGGCAATCAACATTAATTTTGAATTTAAATTATATGCTAAATCTTCATATTCTACCTGATTAAGCAATTG
>CALJVJ010000246.1 GCA_937974625.1 uncultured Saprospiraceae bacterium | reverse complement strand
GAAATAGAAGCAGCCAAACCCTTAACAGAAAAGGCTTGGCTGCTTAAACAACTGGCAGAGTTATAAATTTAAATTTTAATCCTCAATAATCACTGGCTCGCCATCGACCTTCACTGTACTACGTCCATCCAATCGCTGGCGTAAAGTATCTGATACTGCCAACTTAGCCTTCGAACGGTCATCCCCTTTAATATCCGCTATATCCACCGCAAATCGCTCTGCATCTAAGGTTGCTCGATTATCTAGATAGGCTTTTAGTTTTTTACCTTTTCCGCGAATATCTAATTCATTTCGACCATTCAGTTTAACCGTCAAGTCTTCCACATCTACATAAGCTTTAATATCTCCTCTATAATTCTCGCTACGAATCGTCATTGCTGCTTCTTTGAAGCCAGTTACTTTGGCATCATCCGTATTTTCTAAATCTATTTCTGTTAAATTCGGCATCGTAATGTATAACCGAACTGGTGCAGAGGTATTCTGTAAAGTAGTAGATACTTTCAACACATCATCAAATTGCTGCACTTCTACTTTTCTAAGATATTGGTCTTTTCCTGTTATTTTAGTTGAATATTCATTGCCTTGGGTAATTTCTATTTTCATTTTTCCATCAATATGAACTCTGGAAAATCCTTGGTACTTATTGCCATAATCATAATCGTCTACACTTTTTGAATTATCTTTGATACCATCTCCGACTAACCCATTTTTCTCCATTTTGAATAACTTTCCATTGTCATTAGACCAAAAATGATAATGCCTATTATTATTGTCTATATAATTTGTCAGCCAACCTCCCGTATTTTCTAGGTTGCTAAACTTAATGGATTTACCTTCGGGTACTTTCAAAATTAAATTAACACTTTGTCCTCTCCACTTTTCTCCTTTGTTCAAGGTAAAATAAGGTTGAATAGCTAATTGGCTGCCTGATAATTTCACTTCATGTTGTACTTGCTTCGCTAGACTCTTTGCTTCCCGCAAACCATTTCCTCTAGACTTTGCCTCCTGAATTAGTACAAATTCTTCTCCGTCTGCCTTTTCTATATTTAAGTGTATATCTTCACTTACTAATACCTCTCCTTCCAATTTCAATAAGCCATGGGGACCTAATTGCACCCAAGATTCATCATAGGGATTTTTAGCATAATTGATAGTCAACGTTTCGTCGGTTACAGAAAATGATTCTGTACTTTGGTGTGCTTCCGCCCCCATGCTAAACTGACTCGCTAAGTAACTGCCTATTCCAAAAACACTTATCGCATTTAGAATATAAAACGCTAATAAACCACCTTTCCAACGGACACTAAACTTCGTATTGAAGACCAATTTACTCGCTAAAAAGATAAGCGATAAAATAGGTATCCCAATAAACACCGCCAAATTAAAAATCAATAGTCCCCCTATTAAAGGCTGCTGTGGAAAGACAAATTGTAAGAAAGGGAAACCGAGAAAAAAGCCGATTATTGACGCCAGCCAAATAGCGGCAAACGCAATAATCAGCGCGAATCCTACGATGAAAATAATCGGTTTGAACACGGTACCTATTACTTCAATACCTGTTCGTATGCCTTTGCCGAAAAGTCGGAACGCATCATTCACTCCATCCTTGAAATCCTCCTTTTCTGTAAAAATTTTTTTTTTGCCTGTGCCATCCCAACTTTCTGTCATCTCTGTCAACTTATGCCCCAAATTTCCTATCTCCTGTTCTACCACTTTTGCCATGTTAGAAATATTGACATCTGCTCCGCGCATCGCCAATCTATCACTAGAAGTTTTCGCTTCTTTGATAATGGACCATAAGATGATATATGCAGGAATACCTACGCCTCCTGAAATCGTGAATAAAATAAAGCCGATACGTACCCAAAGTGGGTCAGAAATTCCGAAATATGCAGCGATACCTGAACAAACACCTCCAATGACCTGGTCTTCTGGGTCCCGTAATAAGCGTTTGCCTGTTTTATATTGCTCCTTATTCCCTGTCTGACTACTTCGAGTGGTCGTATCTTCCTTAAAGTCATCAATAGGGGACGCACCAAATTCTTCTGGTGTACCCATGATGGTAATGGCCTCTTTGACCATTTTTAAAGTTACAATCGGGTGATTTCCTAAATTTTCTTGGAATAATTCGGCTATTCTTGTTTCAATATCAGAAGTGATTTCTTCGTATCCTTCTGAGTTCTCAAAATGATTATGTATGGTTTTTAGGTAACTTGACAAATGTTTGTAAGCATTATCGTCAATCGTAAATGCATAGCCACCTAAATTTATATTGAATACTTTATTCATCGTTTTTTATTTGAAGTTGTTGATTGGTTTTCTCTAGACCCACCAAACGGTAAGTCCTTGTTTATGAATTGATTAGACTTTGAAGTTAAAAAAACTTTCAGTCTTCGGTAGCTTTATTATTCTTTTTTAACTTTTGGTTTGCGCTTTGTTTTTTTCTTGGTAGCAAATAGTGTTGTTGCATTTACGGTAGCTACTAGGTCATTCCATGTCTCTAATAGACCATGTAAAAATTCTTGACCATTATCAGTTAAGGTATAATATTTTCTTGGTGGTCCTGATTCTGATTCTTTCCAAGTGTAACTCAGAATACCAGAGTTTTTGAGTCGAGTTAATAATGGATACATTGTTCCTTCTTTAACTATTAACTCAGGCTTTGAATTTTTCAAGCGTTTGATAATATCTGAAGGGTAAGCTTCTTTCTCTGCTATGATGGAGAGAACACATAATTCTAAGATTCCTTTTCTCATCTGTGCTTTTGTATTTTCGATATTCATACTACAAATATATGGTATAACCACAGTACTATGCAATACATAGTACCTAGAAATACCTAGTATTTTCTATTAACAGGTACTATTTGTCGATAAATGGAAGAAAAACAAGGTTGGATTAATGCTTTTTTCTATAAAAAAAATTTTAAATGGGTACTAAAATTCTATAAAATGGACCTTTTAAAAGGCATTATATGCTAAAAAAAGGCTATTTTTGACACTCAATTTAGTAATAATCGTATTGAAAACTCATAAGTGTTAGTTTTTGATTTTATAACTTTTAAGGGCTTTTAAACTAGACGTTCTTTTCTTTTCTTCATTGAAAAAAAGAAACAAAAAATTCTAGTTGTATACAACTGCTCCGCAGAATCCAACAGGCAGCCGCCACCTAAACAAACGTGTTCCTAGGCTGCTGTACTAACTTAATTTGCTCAAAAACTAACTTCACTTTTTTTCATTTAGCAGATAATTTTAAAGCGATAATTACTACACTCAATTCACACCAAATCACTGGATGAAATTAGCCGTTTTCATATCATCTTTCTTATTTCTTTTTTGCTTACCTCTACTAAGCCTTGGTCAAGATGCCACGAATTCCTATTTACAAGAAGAGCTGACCATACAACCTATCGACCAAACGGATTGGGAAGAAGCCACCGCAGGATTGGATTATGGGGAAGGAAAGTTTGTGCCGCCGCCTAAAACAGATACTGCCAACCTTGAATTCTTAGCGACCCTTTTTAAAATAATCGGTATTTTAGCAGTAGTCGTAGCCATCGCTTTCCTATTACGCTATTTTGTGGGGATTCAAGGCATGCAAAAAGCAACGAATAAAAAATTTGACCCTAATGCAAAAATTGATACCCAAACAATAGCAGAACACATTCATGAATTTGATTTACCAGCATTAATACAACAAGCTATCGTACAAAAAGACTTTAGCGTAGCAACTCGATTATATTATTTATTGACCATCAAAACCTTATCAGATAAAAATCTGATTCAATGGAAAAAAGATAAAACCAATCGGAATTATTTAAATGAATTAAAAGGTTTTGATATAAAAAATCAATTTAGTCAGTTGACCAATATTTTTGAACGGGTCTGGTACGGAGAGGTCGCTGTCAATGAAGCTATCTTTGGAGAGATTGAAGGGCAATTCAAAGGATTTAATAACAACATTTAACATTGGAAACCACGAAGCAACAAAAAGGCTGGATAATTTTAGGTATAGCAGCCTTGCTAATACTGGGTTTCTTTGTATATCAAAATAGTGATAAATTTAAGCCGCACGATTGGCGCATGAGCCTCGATGAAAAAAGTAAAGAACCTTATGGGACACAAATCATCAAAACGGTCTTAGCAAACGGTATCGCTCAAGATTCATTTATTTTATTAGAAAAAAAGATTGGCAATAGCTTACCTGAAAATGCAGATGGCAATAGTAATTTTGTTTTCATAGGTGAGGCCTTATTATTAGACACCAATGATGTAGAGCGACTTTTAGCTTTTGCCGAAAATGGCAATACCGTTTTCATTTCTAGTGTTACCATTCCAGATTTATTGATGGAGGAAGTCTATTTCAATGATTGTGATTCCATTTATTGGGAAGACTATGGTACTTATTATGATACGGCGGTAATTACTAATTTTGTCCATCCCGATTTGCACACAGCTGAAGATTTTGCTTTTCCCTATGTTCGACAGAATAAAATTTATAATACTTATTGGCAAAAAATAGACAAATACCTTTTTTGTGAATCAAACAATTACCCTGTCATTATTAGTCAGAGTCCCGACTCTATCGTAGACATGGCGATGTTTCCCTATGGCGACGGTGCCTTTTATTTACAAACTTCTCCTATTGCCTTTACGAACTTTTATACCACCAAGAAAAATGGACAGCAATACGCCGAAAAAGCTTTTGCTCATTTGCAAAATGGAACAATTTATTGGGATGATTTTAGTAATGTGCCTGCTGCGATTGGTCGAAGTAGAAATTGGTCGAGTCCTGACCCTTTGACCCCTAAAGAAGGACCATTGGATTATATTTTATCCCAACCGTCTTTGGCTTGGGCATGGTATTTACTAGCCGCTTTAGGCTTACTTTTTTTACTCTTTAGGTCTAAACGACAACAGCGAATGATTCCTGTTTTACCAAAAAATAGAAATACCTCTTTGGAGTTTATTTCTACTATCAGTCGATTACATTTTACGGGCGACAATCATCGCCGTATCGCTTTGCAAAAAATGGACTTAGTGTTGGCTTTTATTCGTAATAAATATAAAATGTCTTTTACAGAAACGAATGACACGTTTATTGAAGACTTGAGTGTCCTATCTGAAATAGATAAAGCATTGCTGCAAAAAATGTTTTTATTATATACCAATATTAAAAGTTCTGAGTTCACGACTAATAAAACCTTAGTAGAATTACATAAATTGACTGATTATTTTTATAAAAATTCTCGATGATTATTTTAGAGTAGAGAATAGAGACCGCTTTGCTGAGACCTGCCTGCCGCAGGCAGGGAAGAGAGACTTTGCAACTTATCGTTGACTATCTCTATTCCCTGCCTGCGGCAGGCAGGTCTCAGTGAAAGGGTCTCTACTCTTAAAATATAAATTATGCCACATAACGAAGACGAATTAAACGATTCAATAGAGCCTGTAAATGAGCCGCCAAATGAAGTTACCTCTTTATCGGAAACACCCGTCGAGTCCACAGCAACCTCTGCATGGCAAACCAATCGACTAGATTTAAGTAAGGTGCAATTAGCTGCGGATACCATTAAATCTGAACTAAAAAAGGTAATTATTGGGCAAGAAAATCTGATGGACCAAATGCTGATTGGTTTATTTACAGGAGGACATGTGCTATTGGAAGGTGTGCCTGGTATCGCTAAAACTTTGACGGCTAACCTATTGGCAAAAACCTTGAAAACAGAATTTTCAAGAATTCAATTCACCCCTGACTTGATGCCAACGGATGTGGTGGGGACCAATGTCTATAATCTACAAAACTCAAAATTCACCTTTAATGCAGGGCCTATCTTTTCTAATATTATTTTAATTGATGAAATCAATCGTGCCCCCGCAAAGACCCAAGCCGCTTTATTTGAGGTCATGGAGGAATTTCAAGTAACTGTCGATGGGGAAACCTATCCAATGAAATTCCCTTTCTTCGTCATCGCCACCCAGAATCCTATCGAACAGGAAGGCACTTATAAATTACCGGAAGCACAATTGGACCGTTTTTTATTTAAAATTACTCTGGAATATCCAAGTCTGGAAGAGGAACGCGCTATTTTAGGTCGATTCCGTAATGATTTTAAATTATCCCAAAAACAAAATGTACAAGCGGTCATTTCTCCGACGGAGATAAAAGCCTGTCAGACCCTCATCGAACAAGTACAAATCAAAGATGAATTACTAGATTATATCGCCGCGATTATTCATAATACCCGAAATAATAAGGATTTATTTTTAGGCGCTTCGCCTCGTGCTTCTTTAGCGATTATGAAAGCATCCAAGGCTTATGCTGCGATGAATAATCGTGATTTTGTAACACCTGATGATATTCGATACGTGGCGCAACCCGTTTTGAATCATCGGATTATTTTGTCCTCTGAACGAGAAATTGATGGGTATAGTACGAAGGATGTAGTGGCGGATATTTTGAAGAAGATTGAGGTACCTAGGTAAAAGAAGTCAGAGGTGAGACCATCCACTTTGTGGATTGTCAGAAGTCAGATATTGTCATGAACTTTTGTAACTCTCTTTTGTGTCCTTTGTGTTTTCTTTGTGGTTCAAATCTACATCAAAGGCACAAAAACCCCTAACTTATAATAACTCCCCGAGTACAAAGGATTATCATTTAAATTATCCCCAAAAGAAAAACGGAAGGTATATTTATCGCCCGATGTAAACTTCACATAGGCGCCTAACCATTGGTATTGATTTTCGGAAAGCCCCGTATCATCTCTTGTTAAATGGAATTGCTCATAGTGCAGTCCCGCTGAAAATTTATTGGAAAAAACATAACCTGGATACGCCCAATACAAAATAAAATCCGCAGAAACACCACCATCTCGCAATGCTTTATAATAACCAAAATACAACTCTGTCTCTAACTTATCATCCGCATAAAAGGCAACTACGTTGGGGACAATACCTTCTCCAAAATTGCCTGATGGGCTATTCGATAATAAACTACCATGCGTAAAACCTAACGAAGGATTGATATAAGCCTTACCATCTAAAGCAGGGAAACCTAGTCCAATCCCTGTTTCTGTCCAAGCATCTCCACCTTCGTTGGTGTAGGCGTGGTTGGTCCAAAAAATGCCGTAGTAGGTAAAATCTAAATTTTCTTTGATGCCAAAACTACCGTACACCGCAGGGGCAAATCCGAAAGCGTTGTCTTGATTTAAGGCTATGGAAAAGGTGCTGGTTTGAGCCGTTGATATTTGTAAAAAACAGAAGAAGGTTGCTAAAAAGGAGAAAATTTTCATTGTTATTATGCGTTTTT
>CALJVJ010000245.1 GCA_937974625.1 uncultured Saprospiraceae bacterium | reverse complement strand
ATAATGTCGCTCAGATTGATTGGGTAAGAGCAGGTTCTGCTTTGAATAAAATTAGAGAGGAAATGGTTCAGGCTTAGGTTTTAGCTTTTTCTTTTTAGGATATAAAAGCCCTCGACGGATTGTTCTGTTGGGGGCTTTTTTGTATTTACAATCGTCGGAAGACGACAGATACTAATTTTCAGTCTAGAGGTTAAGAATATCAACAAGTAAAAATTCTAATTACTTAATCCTAATTTGTACCATAACCAGCCAAATCTCAATATTTTTTTCACTTCTGGCTGATTATAAACCTATAATCAGCCAAATCCATCTTTTTTAAGCACTTTTGGCTAGATATAACTCTTTACAGAAGAAATAAGTATAAAAATTTACACCTTAATCAAAAAAAAAAGCCTTCGATACCCTCCCTATCGAAGGCTTTTTTCATTTTTGATGAAAGAATTTTAACAGTTTTTTCCCTTGCAAAAAGGTCAAATAGGTGCATATTTGAGCCTTTTTTCTACACTTTTTTTTCACAAAAAATTATATTTTGAGAACACAATTTAGCAACAAATACTATTGTAACAACACCTTGTTTTTGAGGATTATGAGTGGTTTATTTATTTTAGCGGTTTATGGACAAACAACTTTAAATGCACAATCCTCATTGAGTATCTTGGATACGATTCAAGTAAAAACGACTCGCTTACCATTATCTTTAAAAGAAACAGGCAGAAACATTTCCGTGATTGAAGGGAAGGATTTACAAAAAATGGCTTTTACTTCTTTGGATGATTTATTACAATTTATCCCAGGGATAGAAGTTCAGTCTCGAGGAGCCTTTGGGGTACAGGGTGATATTAGTATGCGTGGAGCAACGTTTACACAAATTCAAGTGTTGGTCAATGGGATGAAACTAAATGACCCTTTAACAGGGCATTTCAATGGTTATATGCCAGTTACGCCTGCTGAAATAGAGCGGATAGAAGTCTTGAGAGGTGCTGCTTCTGCTATGTACGGTGCGGATGCAGTAGGAGGAGTTATCAATATTATCACAAAATCGTTTAGCAATAGGGAAGCGGAGTCTACCGTAGAAGGAGTGGTCAATTATGGTGAAAATCAGTTGATTAATGCGCAACAAGGATTTTCTGTGCAAAAAGATAATTTTTATGTAGGCGGAGGTTTTAATATCAATAAGTCGGATGGTCAAACAATTGCAGCTCAACAAGTAGGGGAGACGTCGCTAGATGCTTACCGCACTTTTTTTGACATCAAGACACTTGGTTTATCTCTAGGGTATAAAATAAACGACCGATGGAATTTGCAGGCTCGTACTTCTTATGATGACCGCCATTTCAATGCCAGATACTTTTACACAACCAGCACTTTTGATAAATCGGTAGAAACTACTAGAAATTGGTGGAATCAATTCCAATTGTCTAATGTAGGCGATAAAAGTAGCACTGATTTTAAATTTGCTTATCGCAATGGAACGGATGAATTTGTCTTTAGCCCAGATTTCCCTTCTACAAATTTTCACACGACCAATTTCTGGAATTTTAATGTCAATCATTTAAGGATTATTAACGAGCGACATTCCTTAAAATTTGGTGGGCAAATAGACAGACGTTCGGTTGAAAGTACGGATAGAGGCAATCATGATGATTTGCACTATGGCGTTTATGTAACCAATGTATTTCGACCAACGAAACGATGGAATATTATAGGAAGTATGCGTTTGGATTATGATGATAATTATGAATTAGAATTTACGCCACAGTTGAACGTTTCCTATGTTTTATCAAAATTAACTTTAAGAGCGACGGCAGGTCGAAGTATTCGTGCGGCAGATTATACGGAGCGCTATGTTTCTTTTAATTTAGAAAATTTAACACCAGGTAGAAGTTTAGGAAACCCTGATTTGATAGCAGAAAGTGCTTGGTCGGAAGAAATTGGTTTCGATTATAAAATATCTAATAACTGGCAAATTAAAACGACTGCTTTCGCTAGACAATCCGATAACTTAATAGATTTTGTATCGAGGAATGAAACCGTTATTCCAAATAATACCAATCTCCAATCAGCTGCTAATTACTTTTATGCGACCAATGTAACCGAAGTGCAAACGAAAGGGATAGAAATAGAATCTTGGTTGAGGAAAACGATAAGTCCAGCTTTGCAAATTCAATGGTCTTTGGGGTATACCTATTTGAATACGACGAATGAAGAAGATGTGATTTCTGTTTATATTTCGAGTCATGCCAAGCATTTGTTGACCACAAATTTAATTTTGAAAGCCAACAAATTTGATGTAGCAATCAATGGATTATACAAAGCGAGAAATGAACGATTGGCATCAGGTATCAATGCTCAATTAGCACCCAATTACCAAGTTTGGAATCTACGCTTAGGCTATAATTTGACGCCCCAATTTGGCGTGAACTTTCAGGCGCATAATTTATTCGATGAAAGTTATCAGAATATATTGGGCGCCGTTATGCCAAGTAGATGGTTGATGGGAGGAATTAAGTTCACCTTGTAAGATGGATAAAGATGATTGATAAAAGAATCCTGTCAGTACTATTTGTTTTGACAGGATTTTTTTATTGAAAATGAGTTTTCATAGATAATCCTTACCTTAGTGTTCCTATTACTAAACCTACCTAATACTATCGGATTTATTTCCAAAATATGAGTTCAGCTAACGCACCCAAAAAAGCAGCAGTCACCTTCATCTTCATTACCGTCCTAATAGACGTAATTGGCTTCGGTATTATCATCCCTGTATTGCCTAAATTATTGGCGGAGATGATTCAAATCGACCTAAATGAAGCAAGTACTTATGGTGGTTATTTATTAACAGCTTTTGCGGTTGCGCAATTTTTGTTTTCGCCGATAATGGGTAGTTTAAGCGACCAATACGGTCGGCGACCAGTCCTATTATTATCTCTGTTGGGTTTTGCGATTGATTATTTGATTTTAGCCTTTGCCCCTACTTTTGCATGGTTAATTATTGGGCGAATTATCGCAGGCGTTTTTGGAGCCAGTTATACGGTGGCTTCTGCCTATATTGCGGACATCAGTACAGAAGAAAATAGGGCGAAAAATTTTGGGATGATAGGTGCAGCCTTTGGATTAGGATTTATTATTGGCCCTTTGTTAGGTGGGGTATTTGGAGAGATTGGGGTTAGGGTGCCTTTTTATGTGGCAGCAGGGTTAGCCTTCGTTAATTTCCTTTATGGCTACTTTATATTACCCGAATCATTGGGAGTAGAAAACAGAAGAAAATTTGATTGGACAAGAGCGAATCCAGTAGGCACTATCAAACATATTTTTAGCTATAAAGCGATTGGTTATCTTCTTTTTACTTTTTTCCTATTAAATCTTGGCGTGCATGCGATTAATAGCAATTGGGCGTATTACACGATGTATCGTTTTGAATGGTCAGAAAGTATGGTAGGGCTTTCTTTAGCCTTTGTAGGTGTTTTGGTAAGTATTGTACAAGCAGGGTTGGCGCAGAAGGCAGTTGACTACTTTGGTGCGGAAAAAAGTATTTATTACGGTATCAGTTTGTATGTTTTAGGAATGTTTTTATTCGCCTTTGCGAATTCAACTTGGATGATGTTTCTTTTTTTGATTCCCTATTGTTTAGGAGGGATTTGTGGGCCTAATTTGCAAGCGTATTTAGTTGGACAAGTGCCAGCCAATCAGCAAGGAGAATTACAAGGAGGACTTACAGCGATTCAAAGTTTGACGACCATCTTTGGACCTTTAATTATGACAGGAATTTTCTTTTATACGACTAAGGAAGGAACGCCTTTTTATTTTCCAGGGTCAGCATTTATATTGGCAGCTATCTTGATGGCAATTAGTTTTGTAATAGCTTTTTTTGTATTAAATAAACAAAAGGATTAAGTCATTAATAGTAAATTTATTGCTTTCTGTTTCAAACAGATACGAGCTGATTTATCAACTATAAACTTTTGTTAACTAAAACTATTATAGTTTTTTTTGTATTTGGAATGATTTATGAATACTTAATAATAACATCCTCCCTCATACCCTCCAAAATTGTCCACAGTCTAAAATTTACACTGACTATGCAGAAAATAAAATTCCTAGTATTCATTGACGACGATTATGCAACTAATTTTTATCATAAAATCATAGTAAGAGATTCAGGGTTAGTAGAAAAATTTACTTTTTTTTCAGAACCAGAAGAAGCTCTCAATTTTTTTAAAGGTTTAACCGAAGAAGCGAATCCAGAAATTCCAGATGCGATTTTCTTAGACGTCAATATGCCTAAAATTGATGGTTGGGGATTTTTGGCTAAATATGCAGAAATACCTGTATTAAAATCACCTATTATTATCATGTTGACCACTTCCATGAATCCGGAAGACCAGTTAAAGGCAGAGGCAAATCCACTAGTAAAAGGATTTAAAAACAAACCGCTTACGGAAGAACATTTAAGAGAATTACAAAAAGAATTATTATTAGTTTGTTAAAATTTTAAAGTAATATCCCATTCAGTCGAAGTCAATATTTTGACTGTTTATCACAGGCAGCACAAAGAGAAAGTCGTTCCTGTCCCTAAGAGTAGTGCTATCCTAGACCTCGTCGTCATGCCTGTCTACCATTTTTTGCATACCGCCATTTCAATACTCAATCTTTCCTATTTATTTTTGGTTTAAAAAAAACGCTTTGTCAAAATAATACCTATAAAGCGTAAATTCCTTAATACTCTTTTCTGAAGTAAAAAATAAGCATTACCTTCCGTATTTAAATTAAAATCATTCGACTCATGCCATTTATTTTTTCGACGTTTCGAACCCTAATAGTATTTTGCTTTTCGCTTTTTCTATCATTTTCTATTACCGCTCAAGAACAGCAATCGTTTTTATATGGAGACGCATTGCCAGATGCTCCTGAATTAGCGGTAAGAGGAGACTATCAAGTGGGTGTTCAGACCATGGAACTGGTGAATAAAGGACAAATAGATATTTTAAACTCGAAGGATGGAGTAGACCCAACTTATGACCGTCCAATAACAGTTGAAGTATGGTATCCTGCTAATCTAGCTACGGGAACAACCGAATTGGTCACTTATGAGGAAGTGATGGGAACGGCTAATGACCCTAAACGGCCTATCATTCCTTTTACCTTTCAAGGAAGAGCAGCTAGGGACGCCCAACCGTTGTCTCCGGAGACGCCATTTCCTTTAGTCATCGTTTCTCATGGCTATGTAGGTTCCAGATATTTAATGACCTATTTGACAGAGAATATAGCCTCGAAAGGATATGTGGTCGTAGCAATAGACCATACAGAATCAACTTTCCGAGATGCGGCACCATTTCAAAGTACTTTATTAAATAGAGCTAAAGATGTTTTATTTGTGTTAGACGAAGTTGGAAAACTAGGAACTGCGGCTGATAAAAACTTTTTGGCGGGTTTAGTGGACGCAAATAATACCGCTATCGTTGGTTATTCGATGGGAGGTTATGGTGCATTGAATGCAGCAGGAGCAGGGTATAGCGATGGTGCTATCCAATTCTTTACAGGCATGACCAAAGGCAGTACAGCTTTGGCCGTTAGAGGCAGTAGTAATGAAAATTACCAATCGTCAATTGATACTAGAATAAAGGCAGTTGTCGCTTTTGCACCATGGGGTATGAAAGCAAAGGTTTGGGATTTAGAAGGTTTAAAAGGCTTGAAAGTGCCTACTTTTTTTGTGGCTGGTAATCAAGATGATATATCAGGATATGAAACAGGAATCAAGGCAATTTATGAAGGAGCCATAAATGCAGACCGATATTTATTGACCTATATGAATGCTAGACATAATGTAGCGCCAAATCCTCCACCTACGGCAGCTTTAGCCCCTGGTTTACACATTGATGAATATTACCGATATGCAGAACCTTCGTGGGACCAGCGTCGGATAAATAATATCAACCAGCATTTTGTAACGGCTTTCTTAGGTACGCATTTGAAGCAGGAAGATTTCGGAAAATATTTAGATTTAGCACCTAATTCAAATAAAGAAACATGGGAAGGATTTAAGCCTCGGTCTTCTGTTGGATTGGAGTTATTGCATGGCGTGCCAGAGTAGAGATTGTAAATACTGTCACCCTATTGTTACTCAAAAAGAAAAAGCCTCAATCATTTATTTGATTGAGGCTTTTTCTTTGTATCAAAGGTGGGAATCTGTCTGCCGATTCCGTCAGGAGGCAGGTCGAACCCGATATTTCTAATATTTCAATCGTACATAATTTTTTGAGTGTTTAAGCTATTTATATACTTAGGACATCCGAGTAAGTTTAATTTATTCACATTAAATAAATTAAAATATAAATGAACTAAAATTCATCATTTTATAAGGTAAAAATGGGAGGATCTTTGTATCAAGATTTTAAACATTATTAAAAACCGATATCATGAATTATTTAACTACCAAAAAAAATATCCTTCCATTTTTTCTTTTATTTATTTGTCATTCCATTTCTGCACAAGTCGGATTAAAGGAACTGATGGGTTCCAGAAAAAGTAAGCATGAGATATTTATCGGGTTTAAGGATAAATATAAACCAATCCATCGAGTAACCTTACAGGAGTTAGGAGAAGATTATATTGTTGGTACTCAAGTTAATTATTTAAATACTGAAAATCCATTCAGTTTGCATAAAGCGCCAAAACCTGCACAAGAATATGCTATTGAGCAGATTGATTATCTAAGGGTAAAGACAAAGGTTTTTAAAAATGCATTGATTGGTGGTGCAATAGGCTTTGGAGTAGGCCTAATAGTAGCAAAATCACAAAAACCGCAGGATACCTTTTATTTCCCAAAGGAAGTTATTTACTTGGCTAGTGGCCTAACATTTGCATCAGCTGGTAGTATAGTAGGAGCATTAACCAGTTTACGATTAAAAATACCTATACATGGAAAAAAAGCAAATTATAAAAAGCACCGAAAGCGGTTAGAAAAATATTTAAACTAAGTACTATTTGGTAGATAGACTTGATGTTTCAAGTATATAACAGCCGTTTGCCAATTTAAGATAAACGGCTATTTTTCGCCTAATGACACAAAAGTATAGGGTTCGATGTGTTAAGATAAATATTAGGGCCTCAAAAAGAAAAAGCCCCAATCAAATAAATGATTGAGGCTTTTTTCTTTGTACCGAAGGCGGGAATCGAACCCGCACATCCGAGGATACTGGATTTTGAATCCAGCGCGTCTACCAATTCCGCCACTTCGGCAACATAATAAATATGGTAGCATATTTCGGAGGGCAAAAGTAGGGATTATTTATAATAATCGCAATACTTTCAACTTTTATCTCTGACTACATTTTTTTATTTAAATTATTTTTGCACCATCTTCAATTGAAACGGTATAAGGCGTTAAATCTTTGTCAAATCGTTCTTTATAAGCTTTAGCTGCATGCATTTTAAAGATGCCAACCATGTCTTTTTTAATAATCGAAATGGTACAGCCGCCAAAGCCACCGCCCATCATTCTACTGCCTAAGATATAATCTTTATCAAGTGTTAATTGGACTAAAAAGTCTAATTCTGTACAACTCACTTCATAATTATTCTGCAAGCTAAAATGAGATTGATAAACCAATTCTCCCAATAGTTGATGGTCTTTGTTTTTCATAGCTTCTGTTGCTTCTATCACTCTTTGGTTTTCGGCGACCACATGATAGCAACGTTTGAAAGTGGTGAGTGGCATGCTATTTTTAAAGGTGCTTAATTGGTCCAAAGTAACATCTCGAAGATTTTTGATGGCAGGGTGCTTTTCTTGAATAATTTTTACACCCGACTCACATTCATTTCGACGGTTATTATATGCTGAGTCAGCAAGGGAATGAGAAACATTGGTATTCAATAAAAGTAATTGATAGTCCCCTAAATCAAAAGGAAAGTATTGGTATTCCAAAGAGCGACAATCCAAAAGCATCACGTGGTTTTTTTTGCCCATCATACTGGCAAATTGGTCCATGATGCCACATTTGATACCGACAAAATTATGTTCAGCCATTTGGGACGCCTTGATTAACTGCCATTTATCAAAACCCAATTCAAATAATTCATTCAAGGCAAATGCAAGACAGCATTCCAAAGAAGCAGAGGAACTCATGCCGCTACCAATGGGTACGTTGCCACCAAATTCACAATCAAATCCTGTTAGTTTTGCGCCGATTTGCTGCAATTCGTGAACCACACCCAGCATATAATTTTGCCAACCATTTTTTAAAGGTTTAAAATTATTTAAATCAAAATAAGCAACTTCACCAATATTTAAGGCAATCATACTACATTCTGAAGCAGTTCCATTCTTTTTTAAATGGACTACGGTTGCTTTATCTATCGCAGCAGGCAAGACAAAACCATCATTATAATCAGTATGTTCGCCGATGATATTGATTCTTCCAGGGGATTTTACTTTGATAGCTGCTGCCATTTTTAATTATATGCTTATTAGAGAAACTATTTGAATTTAAAAATTAGCATTTGTTATGCCTAGCTATTTGTGTCACCGGCACAAGCCAACTCGACTCTTCGTTGGCAAAATACTCATTATGGGATGCATAACTCCGTTTTACCACCTTTTTTGACAAAAAAATAGACTATAATATTTTTCAAAAGCTAAATTCAAACAGGTTTTAAGGATTATTATTTTACGAAAAAGCAGCAATTTCTTTGAGTAGAAATTGCTGCACAAATATAGAATATTGTATAAAACTAAAAATCAATCCAAAAGCGTAGATTGTACGCTTATTTTACAAGTGTAAAAATAACGCTTATCTTTGAAAAATCAAAACACCTTTATACTTCGTATTTTGGCAATTATTAAAGCACTTGTTTAAACTATAAATTAGTGAACAAACCTACCTCAAAACCTTTTTATGTCGATGCAGACCGACTGCTTTTAGCGGTAGACTGCATCATTTTCGGCTTTGAAAGAGATGGTTTAAAATTACTATTATTTCAAAGAAAAGTAGCTCCTTTTCAAAATGAATGGTCTTTAATCGGCAGTTTCGTTAAACTAAAAGAGAGTGTTACTAAAGCTGCCGAAAGAGTTTTGAAAACACATACTGGCTTGACCAATGTGTTTATGGAAGAACTAGGGAGTTATGGAGGAGTAGATAGAGACCCTGGAGACCGAGTAATATCTATTGCACATTATGCCTTGATGCGTTTACAAGAAGAGGACAAACAAATTGCCCAAGAATATAAAGCCCAATGGTTTGATGTTGATAAATTACCAGCCTTAATTCTAGACCACCAACAAATGGTTGAAGATGCTTTAGAAAAATTGCGGAGGAAAGCTCGTTATCGACCCATCGGGTTTGAGCTATTACCGGAAAAATTTACGATTCCTCAATTACGGGTATTATATGAAGTGATTTATCAACGAGCATTAGACCGACGCAACTTTCGCAAAAAAATCTTGTCGATGAATGTCTTGGAAAAGTTAGCAGAAAAAGACAAAACAAGTTCCCGAAAAGGGGCTTACTTATACCGTTTTATACCTGAAAAATATCAAGAGATGGTAGAAAAGGGCGTTGATTTTGTAATATAAAAGACCGCGTTGCTGTCAGAAGTTAGCCCCTCCTCTACGATGATTATCAGAGGGTAGAAATCTACTGACGTAGCCAAATAGTCAATTCTAAAAAACAGCTTCTTAGATAGGATTCGGCAAAGAAACCTCTTCAAGATTTACACGGAATAAGACGGTTTCCTCACTAAATGTGCGCTAGGTCGAGTACTATTATGGCATCTGACCTAGCGCAAATCTAGTAAAGTAACCGTTTTATCTGTGTATTTTTCAAAGAAAAATCAGTGTCGAATCCTATCTAGTAGAGTAGGTTATTTTTTGCCACTTACCTTAAAATATGCGTTTTAAAAAAGACTATCCAATTACCTCCCGAATAACCTCTCCCTCCACATCCGTCAATCGAAAAGGTCGTCCTTGAAATTGATAAGTAAATTGTTCGTGATTAAAACCCAATTGATTTAGTACAGTCGCTTGCACATCGAAAATAGATTGCGCACCGCTTACTGGATTGTAGCCTAATTCGTCCGTTTCACCATGCGTATAGCCTTTTTTTATACCACCGCCAGCCATCCAAATAGTAAAGGCATCGGTATGATGGTCGCGGCCCATAAAAGATTGTCCAACCCCATTTCGATTTTCTTGCATCGGTGTTCTACCAAATTCTCCAGCCCAAATAACGAGAGTTTCCTCAAGCAAACCCCGTTGTTTTAAGTCTGTTAAAAGTGCCGCTACAGGCTGGTCTGTTTCTCGGCATTTATCAACTAATCCACTATCCAAGGCAGTGTCAGGAGACACGCCATGCGTATCCCAACCCCAATCAAATAATTGCACAAATCGAACCCCTTTTTCTACCAATTTCCTAGCTAATAAAACATTATTAGCAAAAGAAGACGCCCCGACTTCTGTACCGTATAGTTGATGAATATATTTAGGTTCATCTTTGATATTCATTACTTCAGGAACGGCTATTTGCATCCGAAAAGCCATTTCGTACTGAGCAATGCGTGCTAAAGTTTCGGGGTCTTGAAATTCTTGATGCGTTAGTTCATTGACTTGATTAATGGCATCTATCGAAGCTCTGCGGACATCTCTATTCATCCCTTTGGGGTCACTTAAATATAAGACGGGGTCACCTTTCGTTCGACATTGTACACCTTGATAAACAGAGGGTAAAAAACCATTTCCCCAAACCTGTTTGCCTGCATCAGGATTATATCCACCCGAAGTGAGGACCATGAAGCCAGGTAAATTCTCATTTTCTGAACCTAGGCCATAAGTCACCCAACTGCCCATACTCGGTCGCCCTAGTCTCGCTCCACCTGTATGCATCAAAAGCTGGGCAGGCGCATGATTAAACTGGTCGGTATGAATCGCTTTTAAAAAAGAAATTTCGTCCGCTACTGCTGCTAGATGAGGCAATAAATCGGAGACCCAAGCACCCGATTGTCCTCTTTGTTGGAAAGTAGCTTGAGGGCCTAACATCGTTGGCGTACCCCTGATAAACGCAAATTTTTTACCTGCTATTAAAGACTCAGGACATTTCTCACCATGCAACTTTGCCAAAGCAGGTTTATAATCAAATAACTCTAATTGAGAGGGCGCACCTGCCATATGTAAAAAAATAACGGACTTAGCTTTCGGTGCAAAATGTGGTAAATTATTGACGACCTGCTTTACTTGCTGCGGTATACCATTAGTCGTAGCTATATTTTTTCCAACACAACCACCTAAAACAGAACCAAGAGCCATACTAGCAACGCCCAAGCCACATTGCTTTAAGAATAAGCGACGCGTGTTTAATGCAGCTTGTTGTTGAAGTGCTTCTTTAGGTAATTGATGACTTTTTTGACTCATATTTTTACTGGTAGTACAGCTCTTTAGGCTGTCCTGTTTAAGCCCTTTAGGGCGTTTCTTAAATTAAATTTATGAGTGGGTGCAGCCTAAAGGCCGCTTAACGGGACAGGCTAAAGACCTGTACTACCTGCTATTTCATCATAAATTCATCTAAATTCATAATCGCATTGGTAACAACAGTCATTGCCGCCATTTCTTCGATATTGTTATCTATGTTTAATCCTGCGGTCATAGTTTTAGCAGCAGTTGGATTCTGTTGAAAATCTTTCATACTAGTCACATATAAATTTTCCAAAACGGCTGATTTTTTAGCGTCAATAATTTTGCCTATTGCTATCGAGTAACCTGATTCAATTTGTGCTTTTATATCGCCAGAGGTTTCTGATTTTATACGCTGGGCAAAATATTTAGCAGCTTCGATATACCCTTCGTCATTGAGCGTAACCAATGCTTGCAAAGGCGTATTGGTGCGGATACGACGGGCCGAGCAGACATCTCTGGTCGCTACATCAAAAGTCTCCATTGCTGGAAAAGGAGCGGACCGTTTCATATACGTATAAATAGTTCTTCGATATTTTTCCTCGCCTTCACTGACGACCCATTTATCATCATTATACGGCGTGTTCCAAATCCCGTCTGGTTGGTGCGGCATTACAGGTTGGCCATACATTTTAGGATTTAATAGACCGCTAACAGCCAATGCTTGGTCTCTAATTTGCTCAGCACTAAGACGGACTCTTGGGCCTCTTGACAACAATTGATTATAAGGGTCTTTTTCTAATAAATCAGCAGATACTTTAGCAGTTTGTCGATAGGTAGAAGAAGTGACCATTTCTTTTAATAAGCGTTTGGTGCTCCATTCGAAATCATGCATATACTGATAAGCTAGCCAATCCAATAGTTGCGGATGAGACGGTACATTTCCTTGCGTACCGAGGTCTTCCACGGTCTCCACTAAACCTTTACCAAATAACTGTTCCCAAAGCCGATTAACCATGGTGCGGGCCGTCAATGGATTTTTTTTGTCGGTTATCCATTGTGCTAACCCTAGTCTATTATTCGGGGCATCTTCTGGAAAAGGATTTAACACTTTTGGTGTTGCTGGTTGCACGCTTTCTTTATGTGTTTGCCAATTACCTCTATCAAAGATGTTAGTTGTTCTACTACGGTCTTCGGGATTATCCAACATGATGAGCGTAGTAGGTGGGGTAGCGCCCATTAAATCCCAATATGCTTGCTGTTGGGTCGCAAAGTCAGCATCAGATTTGCCAGGGAAATCTTTAGTGAAATAAAACCAATCCAATCGGAAATCCATAGCATTAGGATTGGTCAGCAATGGATTTTTATACTGTAAATAAAGGTCGTGTATTCCTGTCGTTTTTATCAAAGGGATTTCGATAAACGGAGTGGATAGTTTGCTTGTCACAAATTGATGTTGGCCAATTATAGGGCCGTTCTTAGCACCTAAGTGAACAGAAAATTGTCCTCCTTTTTTTGCGTTAAGCACCTTTAGCATCAATTTGTTTTTGTTTGTTAAAGGTACTTGACGAATTATTGCTTGTCCATTTTGGCGAAAGCCTAAATATTTAGTGTCATATAAAGCCGCATTGACTAAGCTGTCTGTATCAATGGAATTGATAGTAGGCTGCCATGTCTTTAAAAAATGCTTAATTTCTGTGGCTCGTGCTTCACTGTCTACTTGTTTTACCCAATTTGTTAAAGACGCTAATTTTAAACTATCGGTGGGACGATACATTCGCAATAATGGATATTCTTTATGGGTATCTTCATCGCGAGTATTATTAAAAAAAGCCATCATTTGATAATACTCCTTGTGTTCAAAAGGGTCATATGGATGGCCATGACATTGTATGCAAGCAAAGGTGGTTCCTAATAGGGCCTCTCCTGTGGTATTGACTCGATTGATAACTGCTGCAACTCGATACTCTTCATTATTTGTTCCGCCTTCATCATTATTTGTGGTATTCCGATGAAAGCCAGTGGCAATCAATTGTACATCCGTTGGATTTTCTAATAAATCTCCCGCCAATTGTTCGATGATAAATTGGTCATAAGGCATATCCTGATTAAAGGCTTGAATGACATAATCACGATAAGGATAAATAGACCGATTGGGGTCTCGCTCAAAACCTTTGCTATCTGCATATCGTGCCAAGTCCAACCACATGCTTGCCCATCGTTCGCCATACTGAGGGGTTGCCAATAGTTCATCAACTAACTGTTCGTAGGTGATTGGATTATCTTTTCTTAGAAAAGCATCGCTTAATTCCTTGGAAGCAGGTAAGCCGATTAAATCTAAACTCACTCGGCGAAGGATTGCGTTTTTATTAGCTAAAGGACTTGGCGTCAAATCATTTTCGATTAATTTTTTGTTGATAAAATAATCAATTTCATTGCTTGCCCAATCAGATGCTAATGCTCCAGAAACAGCTCCTAATGCTTTTTTAGTTGTAGGGATTTCTATTTTCTGAACGGGATTATACGCCCAATGTAAGCCCCATTCTACTCCTTCTTTGACCCATTGGGTTAATAGTTCAATTTCTGCGGGAGGTAAAGGATTCGATTCGAAAGGCATGCGTTCTTCGACATCTTCAGCAGTTAATCTTTTTATAAATTCGCTATTATTTGGATTGCCAGGGATAAGGGCAGCTTTTCCAGAGGTCGTTGGTGCTAGAATAGATGCTCGTGTCATCATACTAAAGCCGCCATTTTGCTTGACGCCACCGTGGCAATGGATACAGTGCTTATTTAGGATAGGTTTTATTTGGGTGTTGAAGTCTATTTTTTCACTTTGATTAAAATTGCATTGATTAAATAGGAATAGAAGTGTTACTAATGCGCCTGCTGAAATACCCCATTTGGGGAAGATTTTTTGGAAAAATATTTTAGGTGGTTGATTCGGCATATTCGCTTAGTTTCTCCAAATTTAATAAAAGCAATTGATTTTTCATTCTTTACTTTCTACACATTTTTTAATTTTACCCACTATTGCCATAAATGTCTAACTTTATCGGTAATTAATTACTATGCTTGGCGGATTGACAATCCGCTTTACGTTACACAAAATCTTAATTACATGCCTAATAAAACCCGCTGCACTTGGTGTTTATCCTATGGAGAATTTATCAGTTATCACGATGAAGAATGGGGAGTGCCTGTTCATGATGACCGACATTTATTTGAAATGTTGATTTTAGAAGGTGCTCAAGCTGGTTTAAATTGGCTAACGGTGTTGAAAAAGCGGGAAGGATACCGAGCAGCTTTTGATAATTTTGATGCGACAAAAATTGTACAATATGATGAACAGAAGATAGCGGAATTAGTACAGAATCCTGCTATTATTCGACATAAATTAAAAATTAATTCGGTGGTGAAGAATGCAAAAGGCTTTTTGAAAATACAGGAAGAATTTGGCAGTTTCGACCAATTTATTTGGCAGTTTGTAGAAGGACGGCAACCAATCATCAATAACTTTAGCGATAGAGATAGCGTTCCTACTAAAACCAAAGAAAGTGATGCCATGAGCAAAGCCTTAAAAAAACGAGGATTTTCTTTTGTCGGGTCAACGATTTGTTACGCTTATATGCAAGGGGTTGGCATGGTTAATGACCATACAAAAGATTGTTATCGATGGAAAGAAGTGCAGTAGTTCCAAGCGTTGCTTGGTACAGAAACATGCTTTTATATACCAAGCA
Source organism: uncultured Saprospiraceae bacterium (assembly GCA_937974625.1). Taxonomy (GTDB): domain Bacteria; phylum Bacteroidota; class Bacteroidia; order Chitinophagales; family Saprospiraceae; genus JAFMDF01. Next base: position 12,463 of record CALJVJ010000245.1, on the reverse strand, counting down.
GCGCTTGGCACTACAAAATATTAGTATATGTTCATCTTATTAAGACTCGCCATTTTAGCAGGGATAATCTATAGTGGCTGGAAAGTTGGAAATTATTTAGCTAGTCAAATGAGTCGATTAAAGCAATGCGATTATTGTGAAGGAAAGGGATATTGGTTAGGAACGAGAGAGCAGAATTTTTGTAAAAAATGTAATGGGACAGGGAAGTTGGAGAAAGGGTAGGAGTTGAGTATTGAGCTATGACAAATTTTTGAAATTTGTCATAGCTCAACGTAAGAATCGCTAATAAAACATTAAATCCCAATCGCTCGATATTTCGAAGAATTGGCGGGGTCTACTTTTGACATTATCGCATAGACTCGTGTCTTTTGCTGACGTGGAGCCACTTTAAAAATATCAATGAGTTCGGTCTGTTTAGCGTTGGCAAACATTTTTAAGACCATTGCATTTAAGTATTTATTATTGACTTGCCCTACTGTTTCTAAGACCTGCATCAGAATCGCCTTTCCCGTTTCCAGATCTTCGTGCATAATATCCATGCCTCGGCGGTGATACGTATACATTGCCTCTCTATACGGACGTACACTTGGATTAAGCATGCTTTCCATGAGCCAATAACGACTTTGTTTTGGACCATTGGCAGTCCATCCACTAATAGAACCAGATAAATTAGCTGGGAAGACATTGACTACATTTTGTGCTTTTTGGAAATATTTATCTCCACCAAAAGGAGAAAAGGAATCATAGTCATAGCCTAAAATGACGTAAGCATAGAAAGCTAAAATATGAGAAATATTATCGGTATAAGTATCTTCTTGAAAGACTATTGGCTGGTAAGCTTCAAAAGTAAACGTAATCGCCTTATCCAAATGCGTCAATAAAGGAGTCTGATAATCTGAGTTAAAAACTGGACGAATGGCTTGGATTTGAAGTTCTGCTGCAAAAGAAGACGCAGACAATTCATTGGTAATTGTCAATTGCATATTTACTTTAATGCGTTCGTTCTGCTCAAAATCATCTTCAGTCCACCGCTTTGTGTTCATAAATTCTTGAATAGAAGCTTCTAAGCTCTTAAATATTTGAGGGTCAGCTTGTGCTTTTTGAGAATTTACGGTTACCGTTGTATTTAATTCTTGAGCAAAAACAGTAACACCTATTAATAAAAAGCAGGCAGTAAGGATTATATGTTTCATGTTTCTCTTTTGTGAAAATTCTTTTTTCAATTAAACCATTTATTTAACGATACAATTGAAGTTATATTTTTAAAATGACTACCCTTCTATTCGTTAAAAATCGGTTAGGGTTGCTTTTATCGGAATAAAAACAAAAAATCCCGAGTAATTGAGCGACCAATCATTCGGGATTTATATATTTTGAAAGCTAGATTAAATACTAGCTATTTTCATTTTATCCATTCTAATAAAATCACCTTCTTCCACATAAAGTGGGAAACGCTGCATAAATGCATTGACCTGCTTACGAGTATCCATAATTAAGCCTTCATTCTCCGCATCACCTAAAACTGCATCAATCCAATCTACAACTTTGACACAATCAGCTTCGTTGAACCCTCTGGTGGTAATAGCAGCAGTTCCTACTCGAATACCAGAAGTTACAAAAGGAGATTGTGTATCAAAAGGCACCATATTTTTATTGACCGTAATATCGGCTTTCACTAAGGCATTTTCTGCTAACTTTCCAGTTACCCCTTTATTACTCAAATCCAATAACATCAGGTGATTGTCTGTTCCGCCAGAAATTAAATTATAGCCTTTGCTAACAAAAGCTTTTGCCATTGCCTGCGCATTTTTAATGACTTGCTCACCGTATGCCTTAAAAGATGGTTGTAAGGCTTCTCCAAAAGCAATTGCTTTGGCAGCAATAACGTGCTCCAAAGGACCACCTTGCATACCCGGGAAAACAGCACTATTCATGATAGCTGACATCTTGATAGGATTTCCTTTTTTTGTCTTTCTGCCCCAAGGATTTTCAAAGTTTTTGCCCAACATAATTAAACCGCCTCTTGGTCCTCTTAATGTTTTATGCGTGGTAGAAGTAACAATATGGCAATGCTCCATCGGGTCATTCAAATGACCACTAGCAATCAATCCTGCTGGGTGTGCGATATCTGCTAATAATAAAGCACCAACTTTATCAGCAATTGCTCTAAATCGAGCGTAATCCCAATCTCTAGAATAAGCAGAAGCACCACAAATAATTAATTTAGGATTTTCTTGAATAGCTTTAGCTTCTACCTTGTCCATGTCAATCGTACCTGTTTCTTTTTCTACTCCGTAGAAAGTAGGTCGATAGACTTTTCCAGAAAAGTTCACAGGGGAGCCGTGAGATAAATGACCGCCATGCGCCAAATCAAAACCCAAAACAGTATCACCTGGTTGTAAAACTGCTAAAAATACAGCGGCATTGGCTTGTGCACCAGAGTGAGGTTGCACATTCGCATAGGCCGCACCAAATAATTCTTTCAAGCGGTCAATCGCAATTTGCTCAATTTCATCTACCACTTCGCAACCACCATAATAACGTTTACCTGGGTAACCTTCAGCATATTTATTAGTCAAACAAGTGCCCATTGCATCCATGACAGCTTGACTTGTGAAGTTTTCAGAAGCGATTAATTCTATACCATGACGTTGACGTTCTAATTCTCTTTGAATTAAACCTGAAATCACATTATCTTTTGCCATTTCCTTGTTAGTTTTAAGTATTAAAAAATTAAGCGACAAATTTACAATATTTTACCCTAAGAAGTACGTATAAACTTAGCGCTTAGATACATTGTTAATAAAAAAAGTTTAATATGGGGATTAGTTATAATGCGACCAAATTCCTTACTTAATTTTTACTTTAGTAATAATTGTAATATTTTCGCTTTAATTATACTAAATGGCATCAATTTTGGCTTTTCCTTAGTATTGAACACAACACTACAAACAGCGCATGCAGCAAAAGACAACTATACAATTTTTTTTCTTCTTTATTTTCTCTTTTTTATTCCTAAACACAGTTTTGGGGAAAGTGGAAAGATTGCGCTGTATGTGGCGAGAAGACCCAACGACGACAATGGTTATTGGTTGGGACCAAACGGCTGGCAGTAATCCTGTTTTATATTATACGCCTAAAAACAAAGGCAGTCAAATAGAGGCATATGGCAAGTCTCAAACACCTGATAAAGTGCTTGTCATCAAAGGGATGAATAATCATTTTGTTCGCTTAAAAGGTTTGCGACCAGGAACAACCTATTATTTTAAAATTAAAGATACGCAAAGCAGTTCCAAAACCTATTCTTTCCAAACCGCTCCTGCTTCTCCATATAGTCGATTGTCCATTATTGCAGGAGGGGATTCCAGAAATCATAGAAGTGCCCGAATAAGTGCGAATAAAATAGTGGGTAAATTACGACCTCATTTTGTGATGTTTGGTGGAGATATGACTTCCTCGGATGTAGCGGAAGAATGGTTAGATTGGTTTGATGATTGGCAACATACGATTAGTGATGACCGTCGATTAACACCAATCATTGTAACTCGAGGCAATCATGAATATTCCAATAAGACATTGATAGATTTGTTTGATGTGCAAACGATAGGATTGTATTATGCGCATACTTTTGGGACAGATATGCTTCGGGTTTATACGCTTAATTCTTTAATTCCTTCTGGAGGAAAACAGAAAGAATGGCTAAAGAAAGATTTAATAGAAAATGATTTAGTGCAGTGGAAAATGGCACAGTACCATCATACAATACGCCCACATACGAACAAGAAATCAGAGAAAAATGAAATGCTTCTAAATTGGTCGACGCTATTTTATAAATTTCAAGTTCAGTTAGTTGTGGAGTCAGATGCGCATGTAGTTAAAACCACTTACCCAATTAAACCATCAAGAGCACCAGGGAGTGATGAGGGTTTTATTAGAGATGACCAGTTAGGGACGGTTTATGTTGGGGAAGGCTGTTGGGGGGCTCCATTAAGGAAGAATAACGACCCAAAATCTTGGACACGAGCAAGTGGGAGTTTTAATCAATTTAAATGGATTTTTGTAGATAGAGATAAAATTGAAGTTCGTACGGTAAAGACCGACGGGGCAGATGCTATTGGTTCAGTAGACCCTTTTAATATTTTTATTCCACCTTTAGGTTTAAATATATGGGAACCAGTAACAGGGCCAGTAATAACCATCCAAAATAATTATTTAAAAGCGCCTGCCACATTTGCAAATAACCTAGGTAATGATGGTTTGGTTACCCCTGGTGCTGCAATGGAAATCGCCAATTTTCAGGCAGGCCCAAAGGACCAAGACATCTTAGTTAGCTGGACAGTAAAGAATGAAAAGCCAAATAGTCGCTTTGAAGTACAACGATCGTTTGGAGATGGAAGGTATATTACCGTTGGCAAAATGAAAGGACAAGCACTTCGAAACATAGGCAATCATAGTTATAAATTCATAGATAGTGGTTCGGCTATTACCGCACAAGGAAAGTATATTCGATATAGAGTAAAGTACGTATATGCTGGTGGGAAATCAGGCTTATATCATCCACCGATTCCTAGATTAACTGGAGAAGGCGTCAATAAAGTACCTGCTGGTGTCAAAAAAATAATGACAGACCCAAATGATAGACTACAAATAAAGTATCATTTAGCCAATAAAGCCAATGTACGGTATCAAATATTCGATGTGAATCGAAGAGAGGTTTTTAGTAATTATTTGAGTAATCAGGCAGCAAAAAACTATCTCAAATCCTTGGACTTAAGTGAATTGCCAAACGGCCGATATGTTTTGGTGATTAAAGCAAATAGGGAGGAAGTAGAGCGGTATCAAGTGATAAAAAAATAGAATCATTGGTCAATCGTTAGTGGGCACTATAACCAATTGACCAATGATAAGCGTACTTAATACTAGTTCATCGAAAACTGTGGTAAATAAGTATCAGCTGTACTAAATACAGACAACATATTAATATCTACCTTCATAAAAGATGTCAAAGGCATATCAGCCAACATATTCATTACTTCCAGCTCGTTATTAGCATTAAAAATTGCCCATAATTTAGAGGTTTCAAATGATTGAGCATAAGTACTTAATTTGCCTTCATCAAAAAAACGTTCTACAACCATTTTTTGATAAGGTACCAAATCTTTGAATTCAAGCGAGAGGCTTTTGGGCAGGGTAAAATCTACCATAAATTGATAAACGGTGTTCATTTCGCAAAGTGACTTTAATTTCAAGAAGTACAATAGGTACGTCCTGTTTTCTTTCGTTTCTCATTGTAAAAGAAAGTGCTCAACAGGGGGATGAAAAAGAAAAACACTTATTCGCATTGAGCACTAACTTATTTCTCAAAACAAATGTATTCCAAAAGTGAGATAATCGCTATTTTTTCTGTTTCCAAATTACCGTTTTGCCAATGGTTGTCAATTTTTCAAACCTTCTATTGCTGCTTTTGACAGGTTCTGACATTTTTTTTAAACCCTTTTCTATCTACAACTGTTTTAAACGTATCTTTGTAATCCTTTTATTTTAGAGATAGGAAAAAGGAATAAATAACGATAGACAATATAATGAAAAGACAATCAGAGGCAATGATGCCTATGCCCTATGGGAATTTTAAAATGATTGCTTATGCTAGCCGTAAGCGGGAAAAAATGCCTCATTTTGCGATAGTTAGTGAACATTTGGATACTTCAAAACCAGTTTTAGTACGGATTCATTCAGAATGTATTACGGGAGATTTATTTGGTTCCAAAAGATGTGATTGTGGGGAACAATTAGATAAAGCATTAAAACTTTCTGCGGAAGAAGGAGGAGTTGTTGTTTATCTTAGACAAGAGGGCAGAGGAATTGGAATAATCAATAAATTAAAAGCTTATCAACTTCAGGATACGGGGCTGAATACGATTGATGCGAATACCCACTTAGGATTGGAAATAGATGCTCGAGAATACGATGTTGCCGTTAAGATTCTAAAAGATTTGGGGATTAGTGCTATTGAGTTATTAACGAATAATCCTAAGAAGATTGAAGCGATAACCAATTCTTCCATAGAAATTAAGAAAAGAGTGCCATTAGATATTCCTGCGAAGAAAGAAAATTATGGTTATTTAAAAACCAAAAAAGAAGAGATGGGACATTTATTATCCGTTAATGGAATGCCTAAGTGACTTTAAAAAATAGATTTAATTCAAAATTATTTTGGTAAGTTTATTTTTCAAAAACACTAATTTAAATTGTCCTCGTAGTTAAATAAGAAATTATTCAAACAAATCTAAACTATATCTAGTTAAGTATAATAATAGTGTATCGAAATTTCAAGACAAACCATTTAAATCCATGAAAATAGGCATTGTTTGTTATCCAACTTATGGCGGAAGTGGCGTGGTTGCTACAGAAGTTGGTTTAGGTTTAGCGAGAAGGGGGCATCAAGTCCATTTTATTACCTATAAGCGTCCTGTTAGATTATCTCCTTTCCACGAGAATGTATTTTTCCACGAAGTAGCAGAAGCGGATTACCCACTTTTTGAATATCCTCCATACGATACCGCTTTGGCTAGTAAAATGGTAGATGTCGTAAAGTATGAAAATTTAGACTTATTGCATGTGCATTACGCAATTCCTCATGCAGCGGTAGCTTATATGGCTAAGAAAATATTGTTGACAGAAGGGCGATATGTTCCAGTTGTAACCACCCTACATGGAACAGATATTACATTAGTGGGGAAGCATAGAACTTTTGCCCCCGTTGTTGCTTTTTCTATTAATAAGTCAGATGGGGTAACGGCAGTTTCAGAATATTTGAGTAAGCAAACAAAAGAACACTTTAAAATAAATAACGAAATAGAAGTCATTTATAATTTTATTGATTTTGACCGCTTTAAAAAGGTAGATAAAGACCATTTTAAGAAATTGATTGCTCCAGACGGCGAACGTATTTTGACGCATGTTTCTAATTTCCGAAAGGTAAAAAGAGTGGAAGATGTGATTCAAATTTTTAAAAGAGTATATGAGGAAGTGCCTTCCAAGTTATTATTGATAGGAGATGGCCCGGAAAGACAAAATTTAGAGGAGTTGTGTAGAGAGATTGGCCTTTGCCATGAAATCCGTTTTTTAGGTAAACAAGATGCGGTAGAAGAATTACTAGCTATTTCTGATTTGTTTATTATTCCATCTGCAAATGAGAGTTTTGGATTGGCGGCTTTGGAAGCAATGGCTTGTGAAGTGCCTGTCATCTCCTCTAATGTTGGTGGGTTACCAGAGGTGAATATTCATGGGGAAACAGGATATTTAAGTGATGTAGGAAATGTAGATGAAATGGCAGAAAATGCCATTCGAATTTTAAAGGATGACGAAATTCTACAAAGATTTAGAAAAAACGCTTTAGCACAAGCTAAACGTTTTGACATTAAAAATATATTACCGAAATATGAAGCTTATTACGAGCATATTTTGAAAACAGCAGTTTATGCGAATAGAGAGAAAGAGGTAGGAAGCGAAATATAGAATTGCTACGTAATAATTGTGCCTAGCATAATAAAAAAATAAGCCCGTCATTTAATTTTTGACGGGCTTATTTTTTGTCACCGATGTCTATAAATAAAAAAGCAGCAGTAATAAACACAAGGTCTACAACTGCTGCTATTTTTATTTTATAACAACTGCCACATTGTTGTTAAGAGCTCTTAAGCTCTTTCTAAGTTAGCGACATTATACATGCGCTGCAATTTTTTTCTTGCGAAGAAAATTCTGCTTTTTACGGTACCTAAAGGTACCTCCAATCTTTCCGCAATTTCATCATATTTATAACCTTGGTGTGCTAACCAAAATGGTACTCTAAATTCATCTGGTAGTTTATTGACCATTTTCATTAATTCGCCATAGGCGATATTACCTTCTCCGTCATTTCGCTCCATGCCATTACCAGAATTTAAGTAGTAGTTATTACTTGTTTGGTCCAAAATGATACTTCTTCGAGTCTTTTTGCGATAGTTATTAATAAAGACATTTCTCATAATGGTCACAGCCCACGCTTTGAAATTGGTGCCAGTTTGAAATTTATCAGCATTAGAGATAATTCTCATAGCTGTATCTTGGTATAAATCTTCTGCATCCGCCATATCACCAGTCAACTTTAATGAAAAAGCTCTGAGGGTATTATTGACAGTTTTTAAGTGATTCTGAATTGTATTAATCATAATAAGTCGGATTTAAATTTTCTAAAATCGGATATTTTGTAAATTATATTGACAAAATTAATACCATTTATTCAATTTTGCAAATATTTTTTACTTTTTTGAGCGTTAATTAGAGAATAAACGGCTGTTTGGTAAATAATAGTGTAAAGTGAACAACATTAAGAATGGAAATGTTACCATTGAGACGATTATTAATGTCAAATGTAAGTTCTTAAAAAGAAAATATTTTTTTTATTCGACAATTCACAACAAAAACTTGACAAATGCTGTTAAAATTTTTAACATTATAATTATATTTGAAAACATTATTTATAAATTTTGTTTTCATATAAAAAGAGAGGATTGTTTAAGGGTGATAATTAATAAGCAGTCTTTCAAGATTTTTAAGTCGAAATTAGTATTTAAAACTCACGATAAACATGGATGTGTCAAAAATGACCTCAGACTCTAAGTTGGCCTCAAATATTCGTCACTTACGAAAGCAGCTGCAATTGAGTCAAGAAGACTTGGCCAATAAATTAAATTTGAATAAAGGGAATATTGCTTCTGGTTCTAGTAAAAAATTGAATAGAGGGAATATTGCTTCCTATGAAAAAGGGACTGCTGAGCCTAAGATTTGTAATTTGTTGAACTTAGCTCATTTTTACAAGGTATCGGTCATGGACCTGACTTCATCAGATTTACAATGTTCTATAGCATTAGGAACTGCTCGCAATAATTATAAATACGAATTAAAAGAAGAAGATAAAGCGGTTTTAGAAAAATTTAATGAACAGGCAGCGGAATTAAAGAAGGTAATGGAAAGTGTGCAGGTTTGCCATGAATTTAAATTAAAGTCGATGGACAATATACCGCCAGGTTTACAATGTGTAGTTTCTAATTTTAATCAATTATGCGATGCAGGAGGCGCGTTGATGAAAGCGCATAATGATTTATTGGAATTCGTGAAATCTAGAATGAAGTAATTAAATACTAACGATATTGATAATAAAAAAGGTGATTATTCCATTGGAATAATCACCTTTTTTATTGCATAAATTTAGTTCAGCACAATCTTGAGGAGACATCTCTTTTGTGGGCAGGGAAGCGTGTTAACCAATAAAAGAGGTGTTTTCTCAAGATTAGATTTTGAGTACAAACTCTTCAGAAAACACTTATTTTTTGCTTGACTCTTTTTCCGAACCTCGAAATAATTGTCTCCTGAAGAGTTACCAATTTCTTTGCATAAAGCCTATTGATGCATAATTAAGACCTTATGTCTTCCTATCGAAGTACCATCATTCAATTGTAAAATATAAGCTCCGTTAGAAATAGATGTAACATCAATAGAATTGATAGTTATGCCTTTGTCTAGTTTTTTCTGTAGTACTAATTTTCCACTGTTGTCTATTAAACTTACTAATAAATTATTTTTAGTTCCTTCCTTAAATTGTAGTACTAATAAATCAGTAGCGGGATTTGGGTAAATAGTTAATGCAAAATATTCTAAATCTTCGATACTTGATATAATCGCATCGGCTCCATCACAATTTTCATCAATACCATTATTAGGAATATCTTCGGCGTTAGGGAAAATAGCAGCATTATTATCATCACAGTCAATTGTTGAAATATAACCATCGTTATCATTGTCGATGACGGTTAAATTTTCATTTCCATCAATGAAAACATTTGCAGGCGTTCCAACGACACATCTTGGTACTTGTGGAAAAGAATCGGTGATGACATAGAAATAACTAAAGGTTTCTTCACCATTTGCTGTAGATATGGTCACATTTCTATCTATGCCATTACATTCATCTAAATCTCCAAGAGCAGGATTGTATTCATAATCATTGGTGTATTTTCCATTATAAGGGCCACAGGGTGCAGTGATGCCGTCTCCAGGTCTTTCTCCTACTTTGAGTTGGTAACTAGGCTGTAATAGGGCTAAACTTCCTGTTCCATCTGGACCAAATCGATATAGGATAGGAAAACCATCTGCTGCCCAACCGATATGCATCGGCGAATTAGGGAGAGTTATAGCTGAAGAAATACCAGCTTGAACAGATTCCACATATTCGAACATATTGCCGTGATAATGATAGCCTTGAGGCCCAGTGTGAGCAGAAGCACAATCCAAGGCAACTTTACCCTGGCCATCTCCTTGATTATTGGTTGGCTCAAATACCCAATCCCAATTAAACTCACCCGTATTGGGGTTTTCAAAGATGAACGGACTCGCTGGGGCGGGGGCAAAAAGGACGCCATTGGTAGCCACTCCAAAAAACATTCTAGGGCGTCCATTTTCTCTTACGACACTACTAGTACTTGCTGCTTTTTGAGGGGTCGCATCTAAATCATAGACGGCATATTGAGGTTCTGGAATTCTATCAGCAGCAAAGCAAAAATCATGATTCGGATAACTATTGGTGTAAACCATTCGCTTATCTTCTTGAAGAGTTTCGTAATAAGCACTAGGAAAGGCTTGGTTGCTGCAGCAGCCATTATTGGTGTAACTTGTAGAATTATCGTTTGCACAATCAGAAGGCGTAACGGAAGTACTACAATCGTCTATAGTTACTTCGTTCCCGTTTAGAATAAAATCATTGCAGGACCAGTCTGTTCTGATTTGCGCTCCTTCCATTTCTAAACCAGTTTTAATAGTAGCCTGCTCCGTCGTCAAGTCATTAATTAGATTGTCTTCTTCTAAGGGGTCTGCGATTAAATCATAAAATTCTTGTGTTCCATCAGCTAGTTGAATTAATTTATATTGGAGCGTCCTTATAGTCCAATCATTATTCGATTCTGAATAATTATAGGCTCGTTTCACGCCATTTGAGTTAGCTAAAAGAGGTTTAAAACTCAAACTATTAAAAACGCCGCCAGGTAATTCTGTACCAGCGGATTCTAAAATGGTCGCATAAATATCTGTGGCATGTATCATGGCAGACTCTTCTTCATTTTGTCTAGTGACACCTGCTCCTGCAACAATCATAGGTACGTGTACGCCTCCTTGATAAAGTGAACCTTTCCCATGTCTATTTGGAAAATTTTGCAAGACTCCATTGGGTGTACCATTATCACCAATGTAAATGATAAAGGTGTTCGCCAAAACGTTTTCAGGAATATTGGTGAGTAATCGACCAATCTCTGCATCCATTGCTTCAATCATGGCTATATATTTCCCTTGATTGTCATTGGTGTTGGTTGTGGTATGCAAGTCACTTGGCGGCACATGGAAAGGAGTGTGGGCTGAGTTATGCGCTAACCATAAAAACCATGGTTGATTTTGATTGCCAACCCAGTCGATAGCTTTATCGGTATAATAAGAAGTTACATATTGGGTCTCCGTCGAAGCTGTTTCATTACTTACCTTTTGCCAGTTATTATAGTCTGTGACCGCACCTTTAAAACTTCCTTCGTAATAATCTATTCCATGTTGACTCGGTATGGTATAATCCGTAGAAGGACCAGATAGATGCCATTTTCCAATCAAGGCATTGGCGTAAGCACCATTCGTGCTACTTTCCAATTCTTTAAAAATAGAAGTATGTGTCGTTGCTAAATTTCCTGGTACATCCACAACTCCTGTTTTGATGCCGTATTTACCACTCATAATATTAGCCCTAGTAGGCGTACACTTGGGCGCTGCCCATGTATTTTTAAAAGTTAGTCCACTAGTACGAAGTGCATCTAAATTTGGTGTGTTCGGCAATACATCGCTATCTTGATAACCATTGGAGGCATCGACTCCTACATCATCTGCTATGATTAGTAGAATATTGGGCTGACTCGGATTCGTTTGAGAGAATAAATGTGTTGTATAACTTCCAAGGATGAATAATATAGTTAAGTATTGAGTATAAATTTTATACATAAGAATGAGATTTTTAATAAAAAAGGTTATTAGTGTTAGCCAATAAATTATAAATCAACAGAAATCTGCGTACGTTTTTTATTCATTCTAAAACCTCTCATTTCTTTACCTTTTTGTTTGATATAAATGACGTTAGAATGTTTGTCAACCGTTTCAATTAAGCAGGTATTGTAGATGTCTAAGGAGGTAAAAGGCACAGTGAACTCTATGGGAGTGGTTTCTAAAAAATAAAAATCTTTATCTTCTTTGATAGTTGAGAATTTAAATGAGGTCGGCTTATTATTGACAATCCAGATAGCATTTTTTGAAATATAATGAGCAATTAAGGGAGTGATATTTTGCTTATCATTAGTTAGTTGTAAAGCCTCTTCTAGGTCGCCTCGGTCAATTTTTA
>CALJVJ010000244.1 GCA_937974625.1 uncultured Saprospiraceae bacterium | reverse complement strand
ATGACAATTAATTTCCAGCCAGGCTTCCCCCAGTTACCTAAAATAGCGCTGGGTTCGTGCCAGAATTTTTTCATATTCATATAGTGCACCGCCTCTTCCCCTTGGTAAAAACCATTAGATAAGTAGGAGTAGCCAAAATGAATTAGGGAGATAAGTAGGACCAATATGCCAAGGGCGGCAAGGGAGAAATCTTGACTAAAGAATTTGTCAAAATTTGATACTGGTGCTTGTTTTTTTACAGCCTTCTTTTTTACAGCTAACTGCTTCTTTTTTTTGGTTTTTGACATTTTATCTCAAATAGGGGGTTAGCAGATAAAGTATGATGAGAAATAATAATTCTAACAAAACCTATATATCCGTTAGAGGCTCTATCAAACTCGATGTATATTATTTAAGTGAATAAGGAACTTTGAAAAAATAAAATGCTCATTTTATTTTTTCCTCATTACCAATTATATTTGGGGATTCAATACCTTGCTGTTTTCTGGAGAAACCAAATAATAAGCACAGGTAGAAAGAAAATTTCTAATCCCTGGGATTGATTTGATTAAAGGGAATTGGCTTCGTGGAGCTAAGTTAAATTTATATTTGTAAATGGGATTGATTAAAAACAACTTTTTATTGTGAGTTGTATATCCTTCCTTTTCCAAAATGCCTTCAAATCTTTCAATAGAAATGCCTGTTTCTTTGATTTCTAATAATTCATCAATAATTCCATCAGGTTCGTTTCCCATTTTTAGGATAGACTTATAGATCCCTTCTGGCAGTAAATGATAATAAGGTAATTTTGATAATACTTTTCCTTTACAGATTTGTTGGTGACCGCCAAAAGGCATTTGCCAAGGTGGAAATCCAAAAAACACTTTTCCGTCTGGTTTTAAAAAACCATTCAATTCTTCCATAAACTTCGCTTGGTCATGGATATGTTCAATGACATCTTTTAATAGAATAAGGTCAAATTTCTCCCGCAAGTCCTTATCAGGGTCAATGTCGAAGATATTCTTACAAATAAAATTAATTCTATTTTCAGCCACTTCTTTAGCAAGAAATTTTTCGGCTAGTTTTACACGATATTCATGTAATTCGATTCCAGTACAAGTATGACCTCGGTCTAAAAATGCTTTTAAAACCCCTGCTTCTGCACAACCGATTTCCAAAACATTTAACGGTTTATCTAAATTGATATGGTCTTCCAAAAAAGGAATGACATACTCTTTAGTCACTTCGTATTGCATTTGAAAATATCTAGACTTATCCTTGTGGAACTCAAACATAGTAAAATGGGTAATTTTATAAAGCGATTGTTGCCATAATGGTACGAAGTTTTATTTGAAATGTTTATTTTAAAAAAGTAAATCATTACCTAGCAAATACCACATCCATACTTTCGCAAATCTTAAGAGTGGCTTCTTCCAAATCTGTTTCCTCATGTGCATGAGAAACAAAGCCCACTTCGTAACCAGAAGGTCCTAAATATACGCCCCGTTGTAATAACTCGTGGTGCAATACCTTAAATTTATCCATACTTTTAGGGTCAATCTGGTCTGCCTCCATAATTCTATCTTTCGTAAAAGTTACCCAAAAAATAGAACCGATTTGTACCATGTTGACGTCATATCCCTTTTGGTCACAATGCTGTTGAATATTTTTTATAAATTTAGCCGTCTTTGCTGCTAAGTTTTCATAGAAATTTGGTTGCAATAATTCTTTGATTGCAGCCAAACCTGCAGACATTGCCACCGGATTTGCAGACAGTGTACCAGCTTGATAAACAGGGCCATCAGGTGAGATATGTCCCATTATTTCATGACTTGCACCATAAGCACCAACGGGCATGCCTCCACCAATAATTTTTCCATAAGTAATAATATCAGGTTGGATACCATAATAGCCAGCAGCTCCTTCAAATCCTACTCTAAATCCCGAAATCACCTCATCAAAAATCAAAAGTACTCCGTATTTGTGGCATTTTAAGCGCAAACATTCTAAAAAGGATTTGTCTTGTAATAATAACCCATTATTTGCTGGAACAGGCTCAATGATGATACATGCAATATCCTCACCGTGCTTTTGGAGTGTTTCCTCTAAAATTTCAGGGTTGTTAAGCGGTAAAACAATGGTTTCTTCTGCAAAAGACTTTGGAATACCAGCTGAAGTACTGACGCCAAAAGTGGCTAAACCAGACCCTGCTTTTACGAGTAAAGAATCTACATGACCATGATAGCAGCCATCAAATTTGATAACCTTACTCTTGCCCGTAAACCCTCGAGCCAAACGTAACGCAGACATGACGGCTTCGGTCCCAGAACTTACAAATCTAATTTTATCAATAAATTTATTGTTCTCTAAAATTAATTTTCCAATCTCATTTCCCAATCTAGTCGGTGTCCCAAAAGAAGTTCCATAAGTGACTGTTTTTAAAACACTTTCTCTAATACTAGGATGATTATGCCCTAAAATGAGTGGTCCCCAGGAACAACAAAAATCGATATATCGGTTATCATCTTCATCCGTAAACCGGCAGCCATAGCCTCTTTTTACAAATAAAGGTGGCCCCGAAACAGATTTAAACGCTCGGACTGGAGAATTCACTCCACCAGGGAAATATTTTTTAGCTTCTTCGAATAATGCTGCTGATTTACTACGGTTAATACGATTGTCTAAATTCATATATACTGGATTAAGGAAAAGTTGATTTGAAAACAAAATGCGAAAGTAGTTAACATTCTGTAACAATTAGGTCGAAATTTTGTAAAAAATTTCATCTAGAATCAAACTTAGTTCATCTTTGTTTTTTTTAACAAAAATTGATACCAATTTAATGCCTTTTATAGAAACAAATATACCTGATTTAAAAATATTTGAACCCAAAATTTGGAGGGATGACCGTGGATATTTTTATGAATCCTATAATAAACAAACGTTTGAGGATGCAGGAATAACAAATAATTTTGTTCAGGATAATCAAGCGCTTTCTACTTTTGGCGTATTGAGAGGACTTCATTACCAATTGCCTCCATACACCCAAGCCAAACTTGTGAGAGCGGTTCAAGGCGAAATTTTGGATGTAGTCGTAGATATCCGAGAAGATTCACCAACCTATGGAAAATCTTTTTCTATCCGATTAAGTGCAGCCAACAAAAAACAATTATTTGTTCCAAGGGGCTTTGCACATGGTTATGTTGTATTGAGTGATACTGCCATTTTTGCTTATAAGTGTGATAATTTATATAAAAAGTCACACGATGCTGGTATTCTTTTTAGTGACCCACAATTAGACATTGAATGGGAAATTGATATGGAAAAAGTTATTTTATCCGAAAAAGATAAGCTACAACCTAAGTTTGGAGAACATCGAGCTTATGGGAATAAATAGTAAAATGGGCAATGCTTATTACTGATGCTAGGCATCGCCTGCGTTTTTTGCCTTGTATAAGAAAAGAATAACGGTGCAGAAAAACGTAATTTATTAATGTAACATTCCAAAGGCAAAAATCTGATTTAAAAAAAAAATAAAATTAAAATAGGAAATAGCATGGATATTTTAGTAACAGGAGCTAATGGACAAGTTGGGAGTGAGCTACAATTTTTAGCCAATCAATTTCCTAGTTTTAAATTTCATTTTACAGATGTTGCAGAATTGAACATCACAGATGAAAAAGCAATCAATGAGTTATTTGCCAAGATTCAACCTACCTACTGTATTAATTGTGCTGCTTATACTGCGGTGGACAAAGCAGAAAGCGATGAGCCAACAGCAACCTTAATCAATGAAACGGCAGTAAAATATTTGGCCAAAGCCTGTAAGAAACAAGACACAACTTTCCTTCATATTTCTTCCGACTATGTTTATCATAATCGAGTCAATCGACCTTTAAAAGAATCAGATAAACCTTCCCCTAAAGGAGTATATGCCGCTACAAAATTAGCTGGAGATATAGTGGCATTAGCAGAAAATCCAAATACAATTGTAATTCGAACAAGTTGGGTCTATTCTTCATTTGGACACAATTTTGTAAAAACGATGCTTCGTTTAGGTAAAGAGCGAGATAAATTGACTGTAGTATATGACCAAATTGGTGCACCTACCTATGCTAGAGATATTGCAGCAATGATGTTAGATGTCATTGAAAAGATAGAAGGAGGAAAAAGGAATTTTGCAGGAGTTTATCATTTTGCACCAGCAGGAGTCACTTGTTGGTACGATTTTGCAAAAGCTATTTTTGAGTTTGAAAATATTGATTGTCAGGTTACACCTATCCCAACCTCAGCGTATCCCACACCTGCAAAACGGCCCCATTATAGTGTATTAAATTGTGCTAAAATCCAAAAGACTTTTGATGTTGAAATTCCTTATTGGAAGGATAGTTTAAAGCGTTGTCTGGCATTACTTAAATAGTGGTAAGTGTGGGTTGAAAACGAGAATGAGTTTATTGCAGCTAAATTTGCTAATAAGCTTAAAATAACGACCAATAACTTTTACGCCTACTCCAAAGCCTTCAATCTATTCAATAAAAAAACCATTTTTCCATTGATGGTAGGATTAACGTTAAAAAAGATTTCGTTAATCAACAACCAATCTTTTTCTTTTTTGACTGTTTCGATTTGGTGGTAAAACACTTTTTGAGGGTCTTTGAAATGAGATTTCCAATAAAGGGCGTCTTCAGTTAAAGCAAATCCTTCTCTACAGGTACCGAAGACAGTTTGGTCTCCAATCAACAGTACTTTTTCATCTTTAGCAGGGAATAAAAAATTTCGACTTGCATTCTGCAATTTTCGGAGAGGCATGGTAATAAAGTCAGTATATATTTTGACTTCTTCTCCGTCTAAAGCTAGAAAGTCTACTACCATTTTTTGTAAATCCGTTTCTTCTTTTTTCTTTCCTTCATATTTCAAGGCTTCGTCAGGAATGTTCACTTCATTCAAATCCTGGCAGTATTTGACCATAAAATAGTCCAATAAACCATCAAAAGATTTCGTCAATAATTGGTCTACTTCCTGGGGAACCGTTGTACCTTGTTTACTATGAATAGTATAAGTTTCTTCTGCTAATTGCCGAGCTCGTAATTCAAAAACTTGTTGAAATTCCGACTGCATCAATCGGTTCATATAATGTTTTTTCTTAGCAGGATTCTGAGTGTCTTTAATCCTTAGGTCCAATGCTTGAACAAAATATTGTTTGATTTCGCTAGACAATCCCTTTACTTCTCGAAAATTTAATGGGTATTTAGTTTCGTAGGATACCGTTTGTTCGGTAGAATCAGCAATAGGTGTTTTTACTTTTGCACCACAGTGGTGACAAAAACGAGCTTCTTCTAAAAGTTCTTTATCACAGAATTGACAATTTCTCATAAATGCATGCTAGTGTAAGGACTAGAGAATAGTTGATTATTTTTTCCCTTAAAATTATTGCTAAATTACCAAATCCTACTTAATAAAAGCAGATTTAGACGGAATAAATTCTTTTAAAGGAAAAGTCAATCAATTTCAAATTGCTAATTTTAGACAGAATCTTTCAAATTTATTCATTTTCAACACTTTAACAGAAGGAGGCATAAATTTTGATATAAATATTAAGTGATTATGTAATGTGAAATATTATGAAAGTCAATTATTTATACATTTTTTGAATATGTTTTTTTGTTAAAATGTAACTAGTTGATTTTCTTGCATAATTTGTCTTTTAAACCACACTCAGTTCAGTAAGCATTTAGTTAATTTACCTCATTCTTAGCATTCAAGTAAATTTTTCCACTTGAAAAAAAATAATAAGGATGTTGAAAAAAGGATTCATGCTACTGAAATAGAAACTATTTCGGAAAAATGACAAGAAAGATTACACTTTTATTCATTTTTATCGGGGGACTGTATGGAACTTTATTGGCCCAGCAAGACCCTATGTTTACAAAATACATGTTTAATTCACAGGTCTTCAATCCTGCTTATGCAGGAAGTAAAGATTTCCTATCCGTGAATATATTATATCGAGAACAATGGTGGGGGCTCAAACAAGCCCTTGGAAATGATGCGTTCAAGTACTCACCAACCACCCAAACATTTGCCTTACAAAGTCCTATCGGTAAGAGAGTTTCGCTCGGTGCAACATTAATTAATGATAGAATTGGGGCAAGGAGTTCAACTACTGCTAATTTTGTATATGCCTATCATTTTCCATTTGCCAAAGGAGAATTGTCTTTAGGCTTGCAAATGGGATTGATAAATTGGCGAGCAGATTGGAATAAATTAAATTTTAAGGACCCACAAGCAATAGACCCGATTTATGCGAATATAAATCCAACTCGAATGGTCCCGAATGTTGGTGTAGGCTTATACTATTATTCAACAAAATTTTATGCAGGATTCTCTATCCCTCATGTCATTGAAAATGATTTAAGAGATTTTATTGATGAAATAGATGCAAATAATAGTCGGAATGGAGATAAATTTTATCGGCATTACTATTTTATGACAGGTGCAGCAATTGAATTAGCTGGGAAAAGTCTGATTTTTAAACCTTCCTTGTTAATTAAAAATGTAGGCTTGTTATCTGATTTTTCTGCCAACCAACAAACGATTTCTCAAGTAGGCGCACCTACAGAATTTGATATAGACTTTTCTTTATTATTCAATGAAGTATTCTGGTTGGGAGTCTCCTATCGTTCAGCTTTTGAAGTACCATTTTTTGGTGGAGAGAGTTCGAATGATTCAGCAGATATCTGGTTTTCTTTTATCTTGGATAATGGAATGCGAATCGGGGCTGCGTATGATTTTACGTTAACAGAAATTGGCAATAATACACAAGGTTCTTTTGAATTGATGATAGGATATGATTTGGATTATAAAGTAAGGAAAGTACATACGCCTAGATATTTTTAAAACATTTTACTAGTTTTACATTATTTTTCTAGATAAAATTAGGTAAAATGTTTAAACATTTTGAAGCTTTTCAAAAATCTTTAGGGATTGACCCAGATGAATATTTGGGCAATATGTGGGGCTGGAAAGTATCTTTTTGGGGGTTAGGGGTACTAGTATTTTTGATTGCGCTTTATTATTATAGAGCTACCTATCATCCACAAGCTATTGATAGTCAAACAACTACAAATACGGAAGAGGTAATTAGACAAAATTAAAAAGAATTTGGCTTTCCTTTTAGGTCAATATCATCCACCACTCACTGGCGGAATCAAAGCAATCTCATCTCGCTCCGTCAAAATATGTGTTTCATCACCATATTCTTCGTTGACAGCAATCAACAAGGAAGTCAGTGCTTTCATTTGAGGATAACTTTCTGTCAATTTTTCTTTCAATTCTTTTACAGAACTTCCATCTGGCAACTCAAAATTGATTAATGTTTTTCCAACAATATCTTTGGTGATACCAAAGGCCATTATTTCTAGTGTCATTTGTTTATTTTTGATTGATTTCTAATTGTTTTCAAGTTGATTAGCATGAGTTATTTGTATGTATAAAAACAAATTAATATTAATCTTTCTTACAACGGCAAGACGACACGACAAATAAGATTGTTGTAACGTCGTGCCATTGTGAGAAATTAGAGAAAAAAATTATAGTTTTACTGTATCAACGTAAAGCTATAAAAAAACGATTAAAACAACCTAGCCCATCTATTTATTATGAACTTAAAAGCCACCACCGTTCTATTACTATCTATTTTTTTATGGACACATTGTGCTACTCGTGAACAAAAAACAGCAGATATTTCCTCAAAAAGCATAGAAAGTCACTTACCAACTACCACCAATTCGATTCAAGTCGGGGCAGCACGAATCGACGAGTACTTCGATTTAATCAACAATAAAAGTATTGCCTTAGTTGTAAATCAAACCTCAATGATTGGCAATACGCATCTAGCAGACACATTAATCGCTTTAGGGATAAACATTCAAACGATTTTTGCACCAGAACATGGGTTTAGGGGAAAAGCGGATGCGGGGGAAAAAGTAGTTGATGGAATAGATACTAAAACGGGAATCCCCCTTTTATCACTATATGGCAAAAACAAAAAACCGAAGCCCCAACAATTAGCAGATATTGACTTAGTGATTTTTGATATACAAGATGTTGGTGCGCGTTTTTATACCTACATTTCAACCATGCATTATGTAATGGAAGCTTGTGCAGAAAATGGGGTAGAAGTATTGGTGTTAGACCGCCCAAATCCTAATGGCCATTATGTAGATGGACCAATATTGTCGGCTGATTATCAGTCTTTTGTAGGGATGCACCCAATTCCAGTTGTACATGGGATGACCATAGCAGAATATGCTAAAATGGTCAATGGAGAAGGTTGGTTAAAAGGAGGTCAACAATGTAAATTGACGACTATTTCATGCGAAAATTATAACCACGAAAGCGTATATGAACTACCGATTAAACCTTCTCCTAACTTACCGAATAGTCGTTCGATTTATTTATATCCTTCCCTTTGTTTTTTCGAAGGCACAACGGTAAGTGTGGGTAGAGGAACCCAGACCCAATTTCAAGTTTATGGACACCCAGATTTAGTCGATGGTTCTTATGAATTTACCCCTACGCCAATGCCAGGTGCCAAATACCCCAAACACGAAGGTAAAGCCTGTCAAGGCTACGATTTGACCAAGATTGATATAGCAGAAATTAGAAATACCCGAGGCCTAGACTTAAGTTATTTAATCAATGCGTATCAAAATATGCCAAAAAATGAGCCTTTCTTTTTGAAAAATCTATTTTTTGATAAATTAGCGGGCGGAGATAAGCTAAGAAAGCAAATAATAGCTGGTAAATCGGAAGCTGAAATAAAAGCGACTTGGCAAGATGGAATAAATAAATTCAAAAAAGTCCGTGCTAAGTATTTATTATATGATTTGTCCTTAGCTAATTAGCTATAGTATTTTGACTAAAGATATTTTGCACAAATTGGTATATCTTTTCTTCTTTACCAGTTTGATTATCAAAAGAAGTTTGTAAATAGGGGAGAAGATTTTGACCTGTTTTCCGTTTTAGACCGATTTTGATTCGATTGGCTTTAGCTTTATTGGTATAGATTTGAAGGGTTGGTTTGAAAAGTTGTTCTTGGAAATCTTGTATGGCGATAATATCAAAATGGTCAAGTTTAAGCCGATAAGCATCAAAAATAGCAGAGAGCAACCCGTTTAAGGTATTATCATAAAGGAGGATTAAATATTTAGGCGTAGATACTTTCATTTAACTGCAAAAATGATTTTTTTTCATTTAAAATACAAATAGTTTTTTAAATAAAATAAATTCAACAAAAAATAGAATTAAACTAGACAAATTCCTTCAGGTTTAAGGTTAAATTTGTAAAAAAATTATCAGGCCAATAAGGTAACCTCTTGAAATAGGAAATGGTCCTTTTATAGTATTTGATTACTTTTTGTTTAACTTATTTCAAGCACCTAACAATCAAGATTTTAATTAATGTTTGTGCCAAGTAGAATTTAACTAAAAAATGTACCTAAATTCACTAGGTTTAATATCTTTGTGAAAAAGATAAACCTTTTTACTAGGTCTCTTGTTGACCTAAAGGAAAAAAATATTTGGACTTGAAACAACTTTTTCGAAATACAACCTTACTAAAAGGGGTAGTATACCTACTTCTTATTGGGCAGTTGAGTAGCCATACTGTTTCTTATTGCTATTGGATGGTTGTTGGTGATGTTGAGTTGATTGAGCTGTCCACTACAGAAGATAGCGAATCAGAAGAAGAAGATAAAAAAGAAGAAAGTAAAGATGAAATTCGATTAGGTTTTCATAAGTCAGGATATGCCAAATTAATAGCCACCTGTATTACCTTACATGCCAAAGATTTTCTGTCTTTGCATCATCCAGAAGTGAATACTCCTCCTCCTAAAAAAAATAGACTTTCCTAAACAATGTAATGAGTGGTAATCAGAAAATCGTTACACAATATTCAATATAAACAAATAAAAAAGCAGTATTAGGCTTTGCTTGTTCTTCTTTGTATACACAAAGGAAGGGAAAACGAAGTAATAAAGAGTTAAAACTCGATTAAAAACTATAAACATGAAAAAAATATTTGGATTAGATTTTTCTCACTTTAAAGGTGATTTCTTTGGTGGTATCACCGCAGGTATAGTCGCATTGCCGCTTGCCTTGGCGTTTGGTGTAAGTTCTGGATTAGGGCCAAGTGCAGGTCTTTATGGTGCTATTTTTATTAGTTTCTTTGCTGCACTTTTCGGGGGGACAGATACACAGATTTCAGGACCAACTGCTCCAATGACTGCGGTAAGTATGGTTATTATTGCAGGAATCGTAGCCGCATTTGATGGGGAAGTGAGTAAAGCATTACCTGCCATTTTAACGGTATTTTTATTGGCTGGATTGATGCAAATAGGATTGGGTTTTCTTGGTTTGGGGAAATACATTAAATACATTCCATATCCAGTAGTATCAGGATTTATGACTGCTATTGGGGTTATTATTTTAATAACTCAAATTTTACCAGCTATCGGGTATTACCCAAAAGAAGATTTAGCTTTTGTTGACCAATATAAGCCTCAAGCGGAGGAAATTATTTTAGATAATATTTTAAAGGAAGAAGCAGGAGAAGGAATATTAGTATTAGAGGATTTCAAGGAGACGATTAAAAGAGCAGAAATGACAACTCCTGCACAAATCTTAAAAGAATCACAAACCTTAGCAGGTAAAGAAGCATCAGGAGTAATAGGTGCCCTTCGAGTGCTGCCAAAAGCAATAACGCAAATCAATTGGTTAGAATTTTTCCTTGCACTAGGGACCATATTCATTATATATGGCTTTAAACGAATCACCACAGCAGTGCCAAGCACCTTGGTTGCTTTGCTAGTCATGTCAGGAATAGCCGTAGGCTTTGGGTTGAATTATCGACCAATTGAAGCCATCCCAAGCGGTTTGCCCTTGCCTAATTGGGGGATATTTACCAATTTTAGCTTGATTAGTATAACCCCTTATATTTTTACTGCCTTGACGCTATCCTTATTAGGAGCGATTGATTCGCTATTAACTTCTGTAGTGGCAGATAATATGACTAAAACGAAGCATAAGCCTAATAAGGAATTAATAGGCCAAGGTATTGGTAATTCAGTTGCTGCACTTTTTGGTGGTATCCCTGGCGCAGGTGCAACGATTAGAACGGTAGTAAATATCAATGCAGGTGGTAAAACTAAATTATCAGGTATGATAGCAGGTATCTTATTACTAGTCATACTATTGGCTTTAGGTCCGATTGCTTCTCAGATTCCTGCAGCAGTATTAGCAGGTATTTTGATAACGGTAGGAATCGGGGTAATGGATTATAAAGGCTTAAAAGCGATTCCATATATGCCACGACCAGAGGTTGCGATTATGTTGGTGGTATTGGTCCTTTCATCAGTTTGGAACTTAGTATATGCAGTAGGCATCGGTTTAGTTTTCGCTTCTTTAATGTTTATGAAAAAGATTGGAGATTTAACGGCAGAGCAATCAGAAGTTACTTCTTTAACGGAAGAAACTTCATGGGCAGATGAGGTAGATTTTCCACAGAACTTGAAAGAAGAAGTATTTATTAAGCACGTTAATGGTCCATTATTTTTTGGTTCTACTAGTGAATTCCAACAGTTGAGACTACAAATTCCAAATACAGCCTCTACCGTAATTATTCGGATGGATAAACTATCCTATATGGACCAATCTGGACTTTATGCGATAGAAGATGTACTGGTAGATTTGGTTAAGAACGACATGAAGGTAGTATTAGTACATGTTCCAGAACAACCAAGATATATGATGGAGCGAATTGATATTATCCCAGATTTGATTCCTACTGACCAAATATTTGATGATTTCAAGGAATGTTTGGTTTGGGTTAAAAATAATGTTGAAGATATTTATCCTGGGAATACCCAAGTAGACGTTACTGCAACAGCAGAATAGAAGACTAGTTGCTGGATACTAGATACTGGACGGACTGCCGTATCCAGTATCCAGTATCCAGTATCCAGTATCCAGTATCCAGTATCCAGTATCCAGTATCCAGCTTAAAACCTCCACCGAGCTTGAACTTTCAACTCTGACCTAGTTTGCCCATCAATTCGATTATTCCCTGCACTAAATGCTTCTTGATTATTCCAAAAGGTTTGGGCATATCTCACTTCCAAAGTCAAATGTTTTTTAGCCCTGTATTTTAAATTAGCATAAAATCTAGTGCCTTTATTATAATAAGCAGGAATAGAAAATTGATAGGTGACATCGTTTTCATAAGCATAAATACGCGCATCATATCTATCTACCTCAAAAATGGCAAAGCGAGTAGTCAACGATAAAGGAATATTGACTGGTTTATAAATAATATCTTGAAATGCCATGAATCCATTACTTTTAATATCAGATTGAGGCCTAAACGCACCATCATAAAATAGTAGTCCATCTGGATTAGTCGCCTTTTCAATATCAAAAATAGACCATTCTAATCGACTTCTTAGCGTCAATCTTTTGGTAACTTGTTTATGCAACTGGAATCGAAAATTGGACTTATTTTTAAAGAGTAACTCATCCAAATTTGTATAATCTAGACGATAACTTTCTTGTTTGCTTTCATATTTATAATGAATATAAGCTTCCATGTCTCGCCTTTTATTAAAGGTTAGCCTTGCATAATACTCCTTCCCACGAGATGGGGCATCCGCCCGAAACCGCAGCCAAGGGTGCTTCCAGGTATCCGCATAAAAAGCAAATCGCCATTCCCTTGTAGGATTAAAAGACAAGCCTATGTATAAGCCATTTTCATTTGTTGTGCCAACAGTTTCTGTAAAAGTTTGTCCAAATAGACTCTGAAAATCTCTAGGTAGGAATCGGCTATGAATCGAAAAAGCAATTTTTGAACTTAAGGTTGCTGTGATGCCATTGACCGTAGCGAATTGATTATTATCACTCCATGCGGTTTCTCCAAAGAAGATAAAATTTCTATAAAAATAAGTATAATCTAAGCTAGCATTGAGTAATCTTTTACCTTTAAAAAAATAATCATTATAAGGTTTATCCCTTTTGCCTATAGCTTGGTCAAATTGAGTGTACAGCACATTCGCCGCAATATTTCCTTTTGCCACTTTGTACTTGAGGCTAGTGCCTACCGATAATTGTTGTAGAGAATTCTCTGCTTCAATTTCTCTGTCCGTACGGTGTAAGCCAGATAATCGCAATGAATTTAAGTTTTGAATCGTCAAATCTACTGTAGAAGTGTCCGTTTGAATGACATTTCCGTCCCTTTTTCTAAGGGAAATAAAATTAGTCCAAGCCCATTTTTTATTTAGTTTTAAAGTAGCTCCTGCACCTCTAAAGTAAATTTGTTCACTGACGGAGGTAAATCGATTGAGGGGAGCACCTGAGCGGCGAGTCGCGTTAACAAACACATTTTTCCCAGGAGAAAAACCTGTATTAAGTATTAGCCCTTGCCCAAATTTTGCGTTAAAATCTCCTAAAACCAATCGTTCAATCGTTTTATTGACTTTTTTGTACATAAAATGAGCGGACATAAAGTCGAATCCCTGTGGATTACTATTTCTGAAAAAATCTTCTCCTGGGTCTTTTTCTAAAGTAATCCCAAAGCTGATACGATTTTCATAAGTTTGAGCAAATCGTAGGTAGTATTTATTAAGGTCTCCTCGATAAGCTGGAGGAATTTCTTCGGTCTTAGCTCGAAATCCTTTTGGTACTTCAATATTGCGACTCCATCTTAAGTAAAGATTTTTTTGACTTTTTGCCAAAATAGCAGCAAAGGATTCATTCAAATCATCTAAACTGCGATTAACGGTCACGAAAGGTAGTATCCGATAAATAGTTAATAAATCAAAGTTGGGTACGGCTTGTAATTCATAAATAGCTAATAAATTACCTCTTTCCGCTCTATAATTTAGTAAGCTATTTATTTGAAGGTCGCTCAGAAGTCCAAGATTTTCTAATTGGTAGTCAGTTGCTTGATTGAGGTTAAGCGGTTTTTGTAAAAGGGTATTGAGGGTCTCGTACAAAGTATTAAAATCAAAATCTACTTCCTCTCCTACATTTTCGATATAACTTTCAATTTGGTATTCTAATGCTGCTGGTAGGCCTAAGGAATCTAATTGGGCAGTTACAGAGGTGCTAAATACCAAGTATATACCCATTAAAAGGAAACGTATATGATTTTGAAAGCACATTAGATTTTAGCCTTTGTTGACAAAAAATTAGCAAAAAGCACAATGTCACAAAAAAAAATCACAAATTTTTACAAAAAAAAACCATCGTCGGTATTTGTAATATCAACAGTAGGTTAAATTTGAAGCTAATTAAAATTTTGTTTGAAAGACTTAAAAAGAATAATATTCTGAATTAGAAATAGCAATTCTGATAGGGCATTTTCGAGTGGGGAAGTAGCGATTTTTTATTTTGATAAATCAAAAGTGCGCCCTAAATTTGTGTTATAATTATTTAGTTCTTTTAAATATATTTATAGTTTTCCATTGATAATTAGACCACTGTATCTTTAGTTTTCTTTTCAATCAGAATACCAGACTTGATGTTGTCCACTTTAAATTTAATCCATAAACAAGCCAAATGAAAAGGAGACATCAAATTGTTCGGAAAGTTGATTTAGTCTTTTAGTAAGCTTTATTCTTCATATAGAAATACCTAGTACTCTTTGGTAATCTAATTAGGAATACAGTTTATTTTATAACTTTTACAAACAAAATCAATTCTGATGAAAAAAATCGAAGCAGTTGTTAGATTATCAAAATTTGATGCCATTCGAGATGCCTTAGCAGACATCGGTGTTCGATTCTTTACGATGAGCGATGTTAAAGGATTTGGCCTTCAAAAGGAACAACGAGTTTATCGTGGTAGTGTATACGATGCAGATTACATTGCACGTCTTCAATTAGACATTGTCGCTAACGACAGCAAAGTAGATGAAATCGTAGAAACTATTGTAAAAGCAGGAAGAACAGGAAAAACAGGCGATGGTAAAATCGTTGTTTATGATGTTTCTTCTATTACAAGAGTCCGAACAGGTGAAACTGGAGCTGACGCCTTGTAAAATTTTATTTTTTGTAGTATTTCCCGTCCTAACCAAGTATTATTTAAGGGAGTTTAGAAAAGTGTTCTGGATAAATTAGAAAGTTAAAAAAATTATTGCTTATTAGTATCTCATTGCTGTTCGACTCTGTTCAGAATGAATCATTAATAATCCATAATATAACCTTCCAATTTTCCTTTCCCTTCTCCACTTTCCTTTAAAAATCACTAACCAAATTAGTTTAAAAATAGGGTTTGCCCTTTTCTATTTTCTGGATAAATGTACCTGAGAATAGCCTAGGAATTATTACCTAAATCCGTATCAATGACTGCGATGTAGGGCTTATTCTAATTCTCTAATTTATTAACATTAAACGAAAGATGACTGAAGGATTATTTACCGCAAATAACACGTGGATGCTGGTTTCTACCGCACTCGTGTTCATCATGCACCTTGGATTCGCTACACTTGAATCTGGCTTCGTGCAAAAGAAAAACGTTGTTAACATTCTTTTCAAAAACTGTATGATTGTAGCGATAGGACTTTTGTCTTATTATGCAATTGGTTTTAACCTTATGTACCCAGGAGGAGACTCCGCAGGTGGCTTTTTTGGATTCGCAGGTTTCGGCTTGACCATGCCAGAAGGCGCAGCTGGATTAATTGAATATGCAGATGGAGGCTATACCTATTGGACAGATTTTATATTCCAAGCTATGTTTGCTGCTACCTGTTGTACCATAGTATCTGGCGCAGTAGCAGAAAGAATCAAAATTGGACCTTTCTTAATTTTCTGTATTTTATTTGTAACGATTTCTTATCCTATCACAGGAATGTGGCAATGGGGTGGAGGCTGGTTAGCAGAAAGGGGGTTCCATGATTTTGCAGGCTCAACTTTAGTTCACTCTGTTGGAGGCTGGGGAGCATTAGCAGGTGCTATGTTATTAGGACCAAGAGCTGGTAAGTACACTGCGAATGGAATCAAGCCAATTACTGGTCACTCTATGCCATTGGCAGCAATCGGTGTATTCTTGTTATGGTTCGGATGGTTCGGATTCAACGGTGGTTCTGTTTTATCAGCAGACCCAGGAGGTGTTTCTTTAGTATTTGTAACCACTTCTTTAGCAGCAGCAGCAGGAGCAATTGGTGCATTCATCGTTTCTTTCTTGATGTTTAAGAACTATGATTTACCAATGGTTTTAAACGGTAT
>CALJVJ010000243.1 GCA_937974625.1 uncultured Saprospiraceae bacterium | reverse complement strand
GCTTTAGTTAAAGCTTTTCCTTGAGTGATTTGGTTATTATAATACAAAATAATGGTAGGTAAATTCTTATAACGAAACCCTCTTTTTCCTATACTTGCAGCTAATTCAGGAGTATTTACAAAGTATTTTTTAGCTATTCGTTTAAAGTTAGTAGGCGTGATAGCTTCTACTTTATCCGTACTAAAGCCAATAAAATAGTCCCGATTATAGGCTAAATGCCAATCGTTAGTGACTGCTTTATCTATTTCTTGAATGGTCTCCGTATCTATCAACTCAATTTCTTCTTTCAAGACAGAATATAGTTGAACAGCGCCTGCAATTTCTACAGTCATTAGTTCGCTCATCAATCTATCTGCTACCGCACTAGGTAGCACAGGGTTATTATTGCCAATTAGCGCTCCATTCATCAAGGTCGTTACAGCTAGTAGTACTATTATTTTATGCTTCATGACAATAAATTTTAATTCCAGTTAATAGGTATTTTACACAAAGTTTACATTAAATTAACATTGGAACAAGTTTTTGCCGCTTTATTTCACCAAATAGGGGTATAAAAATTGGTTAGGCGCTTAAAAGGCTATAAAAACTGGTGAAAAATTTTAAATATTAGCAGAATAGCTTTACACGGTTAAATAAAAAGCTATCGTAATTATTCAGCGGAGGGCGTAGGGCGTAGGGGAAAGGACGTAGGGCTGGAGGATATAAAATAGCTGTAACCAATAATGACATCGGAACAGAAGCAAAAAAATTGGAAAAAGTATTTCAAACTTTCACAAAATTAAATGCCAAAACGGAGTATAATGGTTCAGGTATAAGGTCAATCAATAGTGACCTTACTCCCCCACCAATCCTTATTAGGTTGCCAATCTTTCCGTAAGAAATTTTTTCGTTGTTTTTCCAATCTATCCATCAACGTCGTTTCATAATATTGATATTTTAATTGGGCCGAGTCCGTACTAAATGTTGGGTCAGGCGTCGGATATAAAACGGGTAAATCAGCAAATTCTTTGGTCAAAGTTTGACTCAATGCAGTAGCTACCGCTGGATATTTGTCAATAACATTTTCTTGTTCGCCAATATCGTTGGTCAAATGATACAATTCCTCTTGTCCATCTTCGTAATAACGAATCAATTTATAAGCACCTTTCCGAATCACTCCTGATGGGTCACCTCCTTGATTGCCATAATGTGGATAATGCCAAGTTAGCGCTCGATTTGCAATTTCACCACCTTCCAAAATGGGTTTTAAACTAAATCCATCATTGTGTAAATCTGGTCTTAGAGCAATATTGGCTAAGTCTAAAATAGTAGGAAAAAAGTCCATTCCAATCACAGGCGTCTCTTCCTTTTTACCATTATGTTTCATCCAAGGAACACGGACCAAATAAGGCACTCTCAAACCGCCTTCCCATTGATAACCTTTTCCGCCTCTCAGTGGCGCCAAATTGGTAGAAAAATTATCACCAGAGGCAACTCCACCATTATCAGAAGTAAAAATAACAATCGTATTTTCAGCCAAACCTAATTGGTCCAAAGTCGTCAACACTTGTCCAACAGCGTCATCCATTTGTTCGATTAGCCCCGCATAAACAGGATTGTCTTGATGTTTTCGGATAGGCATTCGTCTTTCCATTTCAAATCCATTGGCTGCGATGCCTTGTTTTTCTGCCTTTGTTCTGTATTTATTCCATTTATCTTCTGATGTTTGTATCGGTGCATGTACGGCATAAAAAGAAAGGTAAGCTAAAAAAGGTTTGTCTTTATTTTCTGTCATAAAAGCGCTCGTTTCTTTAGCCAATTTTGCAGATAAGCTCATCCCTTTTTCTTCTGGAGCATCTTTCATTTTGGGATTATTAAAAGGGGAAAAAAAGCCACCGCTATAGGGGCCGCCTCTATGGTAACCGCCTTGATTTTCGTCAAATCCATGGTCTTCTGGATGTGACCCTTCATTCCCTAAATGCCATTTTCCAGCAAAAAAAGTCGCATAGCCCTCGGACTGTAACACTTCTGGTAAAGTCGTGTACTCGTGCGGCAAATGGTCGCCATTTTCAGGCGGTAGAGATTTGGTGTATCTTTTGGCTTTTTGCCAGTCTGTACCCGTCTTTGCACCAATCCAATCTGTGATGCCATGACGAGCAGGCGATTTTCCAGTCATCAGACTAGCTCTCGAAGGGCTGCATACTTGGCAAGCGGCATAACCATTCGTAAAAATCATTCCGCTGTTGGCAATTTTATCTATGTTGGGTGTTTCGTAAAAATTACTGCCCATACAGCTGAGGTCAGTATATCCTAGGTCGTCGGCTAGGATAAAGAGGATATTTGGTTTAGGTTGTTCCGTTTGTTTTTTAGAAGAACTACAGCTTATAAAAAATAGTAAAATTATTAAGAAGTAGGTTATTCGGTTCATTTTATTTTGATTAAAAGTGTTTTATTTTTTGGTTTATCGAATTAGGGGAATAGGAACGCATATTGAACAGATGAAACTGATTTTGATGGATTTTTCTTTTATTACGTGTTCTCTATGGTTGAAAAATAAATATTGGATTAGTCGGATGCTAAAAAATGGTTCTAGTAATTTAAGGCATTTCTAATTTAATCTGTTTAAATCAATTGAATCAGTCTAATCCGTGGGCTTCCCATCTGCTTTGCAGTTCTCTTCACTAAAACAGTCCTCTAAGACTCTTTTCATTCGTTCATACTCCTAGCA
>CALJVJ010000242.1 GCA_937974625.1 uncultured Saprospiraceae bacterium | reverse complement strand
GACCAACATCCTTGGGAGGCAACGGTGCTTGATTGGCGAGCATCAGTAGCGGCAGCGGATGCGGTGATAATTAGCATCCCTGAATATCTTCATAACATGCCTGCCTTAATCAAAAATGGGTTAGAATGGCTGTCTTCTTCGGGAGAACTAGCACAAAAACGAGTAGTCGCAATCACCTTTACCCCCCACGAACCAAGAGGAGAAAAGGCGATGCAATCTTTGCTATGGACCTTGCAGGCAATGAATGCCAATGTAGTCGTTTCTTTGCCGTTGTATCAGCAGGAAATAAGATTTGATACAGATGGGCAGTTGATGACAAATGAAGCGGTAGAAATGTTGGTAGAAGCGGTCCGTCTGTTGCTTGCTTAATTATCAGGAACGATATGCCATACTTCATCAAATTTTCCGTTGACTCGGTGTACACTAGTAAAGACGATTCCAGATTCCAGCGTGTATCCAAAATTATATAGCAAGTTATCTACGTTGTATCCAAAATCATGTGCAGTTAATAGTAATTGCCCATATTCTATTCCATCAAAAGAATGATTCATTAAAGTTCCAGGTTCTGAATAATTGCCTCCACAACACTCGAATGGAAATGGGTCATTTTCTTTTGGGGGTAAAAAGAAAAGGTCACATATGCTTTCTAGATTTACAACTTCCAAAGGCGCTGATGGTCCCCCCAAGTAAATTTTTGACCCGATTCTACCAAAAATATTAGAGTAATTACTGCCAAGATAATCGTCATCTGGTTCGATATTACGAGATAGCAAATAAACAAATGTTGGTCCACCTGGGTCAGGAGATATCCCTTCTAAAGTATCTTGTTGGATAATCGAGAGATACCTAAGATAAAAGCTTAGGGTATCGATTGTTTTCCATTCTCCATTTTCTATAATCCAAAACCCATCCTTAAGTACTTCTTTTACTAAATAACCATTCGTGTCGGCAGCGACAATTTCAATAGAGAGTGTATCAAAATTAGGTTGGCAATCCTCAATTCCATTTTCAGTCTTTAATTCATAAAAAGTATAAAGACTTTTTTGACCAATGGCTAATTGGTCAAATCGAATAGGATTATTTAAGGCGATATTTCCTTGATTTTCGGCTACAGCTTCAAAGTCATCCGTTTCCAAGCAACTATAAAAAAGACAACTGCTCATAAATAGAAGTAGATAAAATGTTCTCATGGTTAAATTTTTCAGATTTCAATTATTTCATCGTTACTTAGTAGTTTCAATCACTCAAATTAAAACCGATGTTTTGCTCTGCTTTTAGAATGTATTTGATTATTTGTTTAAGCTTATTCCTTGCTTGTTCTACCACTACACCTAAGCCAAAAGTAAAAGAAATACCTGAGGCAGTTGTACCTACTTCTGAGTCAAATGTAAAGGAAGAAACTAAAGGACCATCTAGTATTGCTATCACTATCGATGACCTCCCCGGTATCAGTCTAGATAATTATCAAGAAGTGACCGATAAACTATTGACCACTTTACAAAACTATCAAGTTCCCGCCATCGGTTTTGTCAACGAAAATAAATTATTTTCAAAGAATAAACTAGATGCTGCACGATTAAACTTACTCGATGATTGGTTAGCCGCAGGCATGGAATTAGGCAATCATACCTATAGCCATCCTGATTACAATCGTTTGACTTTTGAGGAGTTTACGGCTAATATTATAAAAGGGGAATTTTATACCAAAAGGTTGCACGAAAAGTATGGACAAACGATGCGTTATTTCCGCCATCCATTTTTACACACGGGTAATACCCCTGAAAAGAAAACACAGTTAGAGGAGTTTTTAGCAGACCGAAATTATGAAATTGCTCCCGTGACGATTGATAATTCAGAATGGATTTTTGCGAAAGCTTATCATGTCTCTATGCGTGCAAAAGACCCTGCACAGATGGCAAAAGTAGGGGAGTCCTACATCACTTATATGGAAGCGAAAACGGCCTTTTATGAAAATAATGCCCAGCAACTTTTCGGTAGACCGATTAAGCATACCTTATTGATTCATGCCAATGCCTTAAATGGAGATTATTTAGATGAATTATTAGAGATGTATCAAAACCGTGGCTATGAATTTATTTCTTTAGAAACGGCTTTAGCGGATACCGCTTATGACTCCGAAGATGCCTATGCAGGCAGAGGCGGCATTACTTGGTTGCATCGTTGGGCAATGACCAAAAAAGTGGATAAAGTATTTTATAAAGGAGAACCTACCTGCCCTGAATTCATCCAAGAAATCGCTGGGATTAAGGAGTGAGTTCAAGTTTATTTTCGATTATGTACTGCTGAAAGACTAGGTAAGCATATAGAAAAGTAGATGAAAATCCGTTGTACTTTAATTATCCGTTGTATGATTTCTACAATGCATAATTAAAGAGCAACGGATTTTATTATAAAAAATAAAAATTACTTCTTCAATTTTAATTAACTTATTCCGTTACCACTTTCAGTCGAATAGTCGGATGGGTATTAGGAGCAATCACCGTATTCAACACTTCAAAAGCCAATTCAAATTCAGCGTATCTTTTCAAAGTTTTGACTTCAATATTTACGATTTCGTGGGGGGGAATGACCACAATATCCGTATGTGCATGTAAGCTATATTCACTACGGTTGCCCAAGATATATTCAACACTACTATGGTTTTGGATTTTTACATCTACCACATCCGCCTTGCCTTGATAACCAGCTTTTTGTACCGTTAAAGAAGCATTCAGTAATGGTATTAAATGTTCCCGTCTACCAATTAAAGTATTATCAAAATAGGCTACGGTACGCCTAGCGAAAAGCCCTTCTTTGATACCGTCAGCTGTTTTTTCTTTACCAAATACGATAGTAATCGGGCGATGCCCACCTCCTGCAATATCAAATTGATAATCAACCAAACCATGAATATCTGACGTGCCCATAATTGCTAAATTATTATCCAAAGCAATTTGTAAAGCTTCATCAGAATAGGTTAAATCATTGACCACTTCAATACCGTGCAATAAATTTTCTTTGATTAAATAGCGGTGCATATCCGTTAGTCTAGCAACACCATCATTTCTTTGGGCAACCCAATTTGGATGATTCCAAAACACAAAAGCACCTTGTCTTTGAGTCTCTCGAAATACCTCAATAGAATCTGCTATCTCCAGCTTGTTAGCATCTTCAATAAAGATAGCGTTATTATGTCCTGGCGGCATATCTCTTGTAATTTCTGCTCCTTTGATAACCATTAATCGATAAGGTCTAGCATATTTTTCTCCTAAGACATAAGAGTGATTTCGGTCGGGATTGGGAATTTCCTCTTTATGTGGTTCATATTCTAAATGTTCGGTCAAGGAAATAGCGTGAACACTATCTCTCAATGCTTCTTGCACCCGAATATCAGGCCACACACTTCCGTCTGAGAAGACTGTATGAATATGAAAATCGGTAATAATACTTTTATAACCAGGCACATCAGGAAATTTGATGACTCGATTATGGGCATGACTATGTGGTGCTTGTGCAAACGAAAAATTTAACACAAATAAGAAGGATAAGGAAAGCAAGTTTTTCATGTCTTGTTTTTTCTGAAAAAGATAAGACAAGGTAAGAATTTCCTAGGGACTATTTTAATTGGTCGAAAAAAAGATGACTTCAAGTAGATTCAATACCTATTATCCGTTGGCAACCATCCGTTGGCCAAACTAAAAAGATGCCAACAGATGATTGCCAACGGATGAATTATTAGTTTTTTAACTGATATGCTCACTATACCAAACTTCCATTACTATCCTTAATTTCACAAAAAATATATGTATATCTATTCAGTCTTAAAGGCTTTTATGGCACCTTTGAGCTTGATACTTGAATTTGAACTTTTAGAACAATTACGCCCAATCAAACTTCTGTCCTTTCAATTCTTCTAATTGCTTAGCCAATTGAGCATCGATTAAGGCTTTTTCCATTTGAATTTTAGCATTGTTTTTATAGATACCTACCTCCGTATCAAATTGGAGTTTATTTTTAACAGCGTTACTTAATAGGCTAGTTTTTTCCAAATTGGCCATTTTGAATTCATGTTCTAATTCATGCAATAGATAATCGTAAGGACTACGTCTCGCAATTAATTTGACAAAAATAGGGGCCGTCTCAATGCACACGAATAAAAGCATAATAAAAATATTGGCTAGATAAATAGCCTTACTTTGGCTTCCTAAACGGTCCAAGGCTTCCATTCTAGCTGCTAAGCCACCATATTTTTTACGATTTAGATTAGTAATTTGTCCATTTACAGAAGCATTAACCGATTGCATAGCTGCTTCTTTTTCTTTTATCACGGGTAAATAAAGTGCCGTCAATTGGTCTAATTCTTTCTGCGCATTATCCGCAGCTGTTCTTTTAGTTTTGTAGATAGGACCAAGATTTCGCTTTCGAGAACCACCAGTTCCATCCGCTTCTTGAATAGCCATCATTTCTAAAGAATCTCTAGCGACTGTTTTTTGAGCAATCTCTGTTTTTAATTGGATAATATTATTTTGATAATCAGCGATTTCGGCTCTATATCTGCCCCGAACTTCATCCTCTTGCTTTTTGAAAATTTCCTGTTCCATGTGTACCAACTCCGCGTCGATTTCTTTTTCAAAAACTTTTAACTCCAATGGTTTAGAAATAACTAAGGCAAGAAAAATAGCCAAAACAAGTCGCGGAAAGGCAATCATAAAATCTTTAAACCATTTGCCATTATTTTTCATGCTTAAAACAATATAACGGTCCAAATTAAAAATCATTAAGCCCCATACGAGCCCAAAAATAAGTGCGATAAAAACATTGTCAAAAACGGTAAAAAGCGCATAGCCGCCAGAGAAAAAAGCAAGAATACCTGTAAATAAAACAGTAGCACCAATCCCAATATATTTATTAACATCAGTAGGCGTTTTTTCCAATATTTTACGGTCTACGCCAGCACAGAACAAGAGAAAATTTTTCATAATCGAATCTTTAAAGTGAGTTTGAAACTTGTTAATCGTAAGCATAAGAATTCCACTCAAATGAGGAGACATTTGAAAATAGAGGGTCTTAATTTATTGACCCTTAATTTGAAAACTTAAAAAGTTGATGAATTATCGTAGGAATAGTACAAAGAAGCGTATTCTATCTCAAATATCCTTTTTTCATAGATGTAAGGACAAAAAAATTGGACGAGTTGATTAAACCTGTGATGAACGACTATAAAATCGGGATAAACAAACAAATCTCTTCTGATAAAGAAAGTGTTGTTTATCCGTTGGCACTCATCCGTTGGCAAAATTTATTTAATACCAACGGATGTTTGCCAACGGATATTAGTTAGCATTTAAAAAAGCCTTAAAAATTTATTTCATCTCACTCAACAAAATCTCTACCGACTTTTTCAATTGCGGGTCAGCTCCATTCGCCTTACTATCTGGCGCATTTTCAATAAGTACATCAGGAACCGCAGGACCGTGCTCCATATTTTCGCCAGTCGCTTTTACATACCATGCGCGGTAAGGCATCCTCACAAAAGAGCCATCTATCAAGCCTTGTCCACCCGTAGAAATTACCGCCCCAAAAGTAGGCGTACCGACCAATGTTCCAATGTCCAAGGTTTTAAAAGCATGAGAGAAAATCTCTGCATTCGAGTAGCTATTTTGGTTACAAAGCGCAATCGAAGGCTTAGTCCAAGAGGACAAAGGCAATCGTTCTCCATAAGGGTATGTCTCTTTGAATTTTTTATTTTCTTTGTTTAAATCCTCGGCAGCACCACGAGGAACCGTATAGGAGTGTTGCCGTACATTTAAAACCGCCATTAACATATCGGTCGTCCAACCACCGCCATTAAAGCGTACATCAATTACAATCCCTTCTTTACCATAGCCACTAGCTGCTAGTTCTCGTTCAAAGCGTTCAAAACTGGTCCAATTCATGCCTTGAATATGGAGGTAGCCCAATTTGCCATTAGAATATTTATCGGTCAAGGCTTTTCGTTCAGCGACCCACGCATCGTATAAAGCACTGCGTAAAGAGCTAGTTGGTCGGATGATGACTTCTTTTGATGTACCATTATTCGTCAATACCGTAAGCATAATTTTTTCATTTCTAGTACCTTGTAAAAGACTATAGAAATTGGTGCTATTTCCGATTGTTATTCCATTTACGGCAGTGATAACATCACCAATAATCAACGTGCTTTCTGTCCGACTAGCAGGGCTATTAGCTACGACTTTAGTGATTTTAACGCCATTGTTTTGTGGCATCACTTCTATACCTAATAAACCCGTTCTTTCTCGCTGTGTTTCTTCGGGCGAAGAGCCGTATAAACCCATGTGACTGGCATTGAGTTGTCCCAGCATTTCGTTGGTCATATCTCTAAAATCTTGCGAAGTAGAGGCAGCCATTGCTCTGGCTTTATATTTATCTCGAAGTGCCGTCCAACTTTGCCCATGAAATTGAGGGTCATAAAATCCAGCATTCAAGCTACGCCAAGTTTCCTCAAAAACTTGTGCTCTTTCGGCGGCATGATGAATGTCCATTTTAGCGCTAAACGGTAAGGTTTCTGGCTTCGGTTTATCCGCATCGGCTTTGAATTTAGCGATGGTGCCACCGCTTTTGATGTAATATAAATATTTGCCGTCTTTATCTACCGCTACTCCACCAATTTTGCCATTGCTTAGTAGCGTTTTTAGTTCACTTCCATCCCATTTTACTTTCATAAATTCGGGTTCTCCGCCAGCACCAGCTCGACCGGAGTTAAACGTAGTGAAAAAGAAAGTTTCTCCATCTTTACTAATCGTCAAATCCCCTTCATTGCCAGGTAATCGAGTAACTTGCACGATACGCTGATAAATATTGTCAAAGTCAATTTGGATGGGCTTGACTTCTTCTTTTTTATCTTTATCCTCCTTTTTATCTTTTTTCTTTTTGTCTTTATTTTCAGGTTCGTCATATTCAGATTCTTCCCAATCCACTTTCGTTTTTTCCCAATCTTCTTTTTTTAACCAAACAAACCACAGGTCAGCATCGCCATTATTTCGAATAGATATAAAACCTAATTTGCTACCGTCGGCACTCCATTTTGGTGAATAATCCCCTCGTGGATGCATACTGACGTTATGTGGTTCGCTTTTGCCATCGACCGCATGAATATAAATTTCTTCATTAAAATTTAAATCTTCATAGGCATAAGCTAGCCATTTACTATCCGGACTCCACTCGATACCTTCAGGAATATCCCAACTATCTAATAAAGTAATTTCATTGGACAACGTACCATTGGCACTAATATCCGCAACGACCATTTTACCTCTACCTTTCACCATGACCAACTTTTTTCTATCTGGAGAAAGGGCAATTTGTGTTTCTTCTTCAGCCGTATTGGTGACTGCTTTTATAGTCAATTTGAAGGTCTTAAATAAGTCCACCGTAGCGGTGTCAGCTGACTGTGCCATAAACACATCTTTATTTCCATTTCTATCAGAAATAAAAATCAAGGTAGAATCATTCAGCCAAATCATATCTTGGTCTCTTGCTGGATTTTTTGTGATTTGACTGGTACGTTTTCGGTCTTTGTGATTCGGTGTAACAAATAGTTCACCTCGTACTTCTATGGCTAAATATTTACCATTTGGAGAAATAGCGTAATCTCTTGCACTTTTAGTATACGTTTTATGTTCTATTGGGTCAAACCGATAATCTTCGGTCACTTGTACCTCTATTTTCTGTGAGGTGGCACCTACTTGAGCATTCATGGTATATATCGAAGTACCTCTACTAAAAACAATCTTTTGTCCATTTTGACTTACGTCAAAATAGCGAATACCTTCATCTGTGAAATTGGTCAGAGCCGTTGGTGCTCCTACCGCTTTACCATTGGCATCAATGCCAATTTGATAAATATTATACCGACCATTTTTGGCACTTAGAAAGTAGAGGGTTTCGTTATCGCCCCAATCTGCATACACATCCTGTGCATCAAAATCGACAATCGTCTGATAGGTTTTATTTTGGGTATCGTAAAGTAATATATTCCGATTCGCAGGGCCAGTATAAGCTTCTCTAGCCAATCGGCAATTGCCTTGAATAAAGGTGACAAAGCGGCCATTTGGAGAAGTCTTAGGATTAAAACCAGTTGTACTTAAGAAGCGAAACGGGGTGCCACCAGTAGCACGCACTTGATGGATTTCTTGTTCTCTTTCTACTTGTATAAAATTTCTTCTAGTGGTAAATAAGACATTGCCTTGATTATCAAAAGAAGGTGCTCCGTCCGAAGTCGAATGATGGGTTAAACGCATCGGGCGACTACCATTTGCTTTGATAGAAAAGATGTCATTATTCCCATATCGATTACCTTGAAAAACGATGTTTTGCCCATCGGGACTCCATTGCGGATGACTTTCATAACTTTCGTGAATGGTCAATCTACGAGCAGTTCCTCCATTGGCATCGACGGTCCAAATGTCCCCTTGGTAGGAGAGAGCAATCTGGTTGCCATCTGGACTAAGTGCTGGAAATCTAAGTATAGTGAGGTCTTCTTGTGCGACTAAATGAATGTGTATTAGGCAGAAAAAGAAAACACTCATTATCGTATATCGGGTGTTTTGGTTCATCAATGATTGATTTTGTCGGTTAGGAAATTATGAACGCCTAAAGATAGGAAAATCTTTGTATGCTATTCGTATATGGGATTCGTATAGCTATTTTGTGGAATAATTTTTGGTTGTAATTAGAGCACGATAAGTAAAGTTTAAGTATAAAAAAATATGTTTTTAGGGTTATGGAATAAGTTAGCAGCAATCGGTATATCTGGTGAATTTGAAGAACGCGAAACTATCAAAATTCGAGTGCTAAATCAGTTGAGTTTAGTAGCTATCGTTTTTTCATTCGTGTTACTTATTGTGGTATTAGTCATACTAGGTAATCCTATCATGGCTTTTATGAATTTTATTTCCGCTGGTTTCGGTGTTTTTATATTGTTACTTAATTATTATCAATTTTTTAATATAGCAAGACACACTGCTTGTTTCTTATTTCCTCTATGGATAGGATTAGTTATTATTAATATTCCCGATTACAGTATTGGAGAACATTCCATTTTTATAATCACCACTTTTATTGCACTCATGCAATATGAATGGCAATTGAAATACAAAGTAGCATGTATCACTTGGAATATTTTTTTACTGACGGGGTCTATGGCATACCTCAGTTCTCGAACGGATATTTACATGGACCCAATAGGGGTTATAATATTAACAATTTGCCTCTTAATTTGTCTAAGTCTTTTAGTAACTTTTTATCAAGTTAACATACAATCAGCGGTGCGACAAAAAGGCAAGTTAGTACAACAGCTTCAGCTTAAAAATAAGGAATTAGAAAGATTTGCATATATCACTTCTCATGATTTGAAAGAACCCGTAAAGAACATTGAAGGTTTTTCTGGTCTATTACAGAAGATGCTCAAAAAAGAGGAGACAACAGAAAATGCTCAATTAGCAGGTATGATTAATGATTCCGCTAAGCGCATGTCTACTTTAATTGAATCTATTTTGAAATTCTCTAAAATGGAGAAGGCTGATTTAACCTACGAATCAGTCAATTTGAATACTATAGTTCAGGAGTTTAAAAAATCTCACCACCTTTTTCTAGAGGAGAACCATGCGGTTATAGAATACAATGAATTACCCCAAATTAATGGGAATAAAGTCTATTTGTCTCTACTTTTTCAAAATCTCTTAGAAAATGCCATCAAATATAATGACTCGGACATTCCTATTGTAAAAATATTTGCTTATCAAAATGAGGAGCACATTCAGTTGGTCATAGAGGATAATGGTATCGGTATCAATAAAGAATACAAAGACTATATTTTTGAGCCCTTTAGACGGCTACAAAACCGGAGTAAATATAAAGGAACAGGACTTGGCTTAGCCATCTGCAAAAAGATAGTCGAAAATCATTCAGGAAAAATTTGGGTCGAATCAGGTAAATTAGGTTCTCAATTTAATATTCAGTTACCTGAAAGTAATAATCCC
This sequence comes from uncultured Saprospiraceae bacterium, assembly GCA_937974625.1. Classification (GTDB taxonomy): domain Bacteria; phylum Bacteroidota; class Bacteroidia; order Chitinophagales; family Saprospiraceae; genus JAFMDF01. The sequence continues at coordinate 1,681 of CALJVJ010000242.1, read as the reverse complement.
GCCATATTGAATTAGCAATAAGTTAGCCGCTACCTACCAAATTGAGGTTAATATTTTAGACTTACCAGTTATCCCTAAAAAAGGTAGTAATTTTGTCCACTAAGCTCGCCTTTGCTACGTCTTGGTGTAGTGAATCCATTCTTTAAAAAAATATTAACTATGAAAAATTGTTTAGCACTCATCTTCTGTGTAACACTACTATCAAGTGCTCAAATTTCTTGTCAATCTACCAAAGTTTGGTATGAAGCGAATACACCAAATACACTAAAACTAAAAGAAGGCGCTAAATCTCCCGATGCCAAAATAGGAGACTTAGATTGGTATGTTGGTCGCTGGGTAGGGAAAGGCTTTGGAGGAGATTTGGAAGAAAATTTTGGACCAGCCATGGGTAATTCTATGATAGGCAGTTTTAGAATGGTCCAAGATGGACAACCTATTTTTTATGAATTTGTAGCCATCATTGAAGAAAATGGCACATTAGCTTATAAAGTCAAACACTTCAATCCTGATTTGACAGGCTGGGAAACGAAAGATAAATATGTCACTTTTCCATTGGTAAAATTAGGGGAGCAAGAAGTCTGGTTTGATGGATTGACGATAAAAAGAGAAGGTGACCAGACAACCTTGTATCTTGCTATGAACGAAGATGGTAAAATTAGCGAGGAGAAATTGACGATGCAATTAGTGAAGTAATTTATTTTATAACAATTGTTTTTTTAAATTCCTCTTGAGTAGCGGTAGTACTACGGGCGGGTCCGTACAACCTATACTAAAAGATGAAATCTATAACTTTCTAGCCACTATTTGCATAATAATAGGCGAATAAATAAAGCTATTTTCCATCGTTTCTTGGGCATTGAAAAATTCAGTAGCACCTTGATGTTCTGCTGAGGTCATTAAGTTTTGTTCCACGAAAATAGGGGCAAAATCTTCGTGTGCTTCTCGCCACCACTGCCACCACCGGTGTCCAACGGGGGCAAATCCACCCACAGAAGTTTGGTGTTCGATAATAAAGCCAGCGTCCATCAATAACTGCGGGAGATAAGTTCCAATATTTGCATCACCACCATTGGTTAAATAGAAATTATGCCACGCGCTAGTATTCGCTAAAAAATCATCATTGGGTGGTGATGATAAGACGTTGCCAAGGGTCAAATATTCCATAGCGGCAAAGACACCACCGGGATTCAATTTTTCATAAATAGCAGATAAAATATTCGGTAAGTCAGGTATCAAAAAAGCTAAGACCCAACGACAAAATGCCCCATCAAAGGTCTCCTGATGATTCAATAAATTAAGGACATCCTCATAGAGTGGTTGGATGTTTTTGATTTTTTTTTGTTCAATCTGATGCTTTAGATAATTCTGGTACAAAGTCGCTTTATCTAAAGCCGTAATTTGTGCATTAGGGCAATGTTTAGCAATTTCAAAAGTCGTAAAACCAGGCCCACAACCAAAATCCAAAATACTCTTACAATTAGGCAAATTAGCTTGTTTAATCAGTTGGGCTGTTTCTGGTTGCCAAGCGGTATGTTGTCGGTCTAATCGCTCTACTTCTTTTTGATGAACGCCTAAGAAATAATCTTCCATCGTACTATTAATTACAAAAGGTCAAAAAAATGCAAGATAGGAAGAAACGATGAATGAGGAATTTTTACGAGGGCATAATTTAAATAAATTG